>QMIT01000017.1 GCA_024434115.1 Chloroflexota bacterium | reverse complement strand
CATTTCCCGCTGAGGGGATTGAAACTTGTGATATTCCTTTCGCACAAGTGCCAAGAGTTGAGTTGTAGAAGGGCATTTCCCGCTGAGGGGATTGAAACTTCATTCTCACCACCGGATTAGCGGCTTTTGTCCATTGTTGTAGAAGGGCATTTCCCGCTGAGGGGATTGAAACCCCTATATCCGAGGAGCGCAGCCCCATGACTAAATGTTGTAGAAGGGCATTTCCCGCTGAGGGGATTGAAACCGTACAATTAAGACCGGAGAATAAAGAAATGGTTCGTTGTAGAAGGGCATTTCCCGCTGAGGGGATTGAAACAACGTCAGAGAGAACGGGCACAGCGACCCCGTCCCAGTTGTAGAAGGGCATTTCCCGCTGAGGGGATTGAAACCAAAGAAGACCTCCGTAATGAACTTTTCAGCCTGATTGTTGTAGAAGGGCATTTCCCGCTGAGGGGATTGAAACTGATCCAACAATTTGAGGCACGGATTGGGCAACTCGTTGTAGAAGGGCATTTCCCGCTGAGGGGATTGAAACTCAGTGGGGCAGGTATGGCGCGAATCGGCAGTATGTGGTTGTAGAAGGGCATTTCCCGCTGAGGGGATTGAAACTCGCATAGACCAAAATCGCGCTTTGGATACCATTGCGTTGTAGAAGGGCATTTCCCGCTGAGGGGATTGAAACCGCTTTTTGCCACTTTTTACCTTTGGGTCGGTTCGGTTGTAGAAGGGCATTTCCCGCTGAGGGGCTTGAAACACTGATTAAGGACTTCGCTTCGCGCACTGGCATCCTGTTGTAGAAGGGCATTTCCCGCTGAGGGGATTGAAACTTGGGATCATAAACGGCAGAAACCCACATGGTACGAGTTGTAGAAGGGCATTTCCCGCTGAGGGGATTGAAACGCCTTCGCTGCCGGGCTGGGTTCATAGTGTTCCCGAACGTGAAGTCTCACGGGGTCCCGCTGAGGGGATTGAAACTTGACCCCTTATTTACTTACGAGAATGATTGTTCCGTTGCAGAGGGACATTTCTCGCCGAGGGGGTTGAAACCTATCTTGATACACCTCAATGGTCACAAAATCATTGTTGCAGAGGGGCATTTCCCGCTGAGGGGTTTGAAACTGCTGATTGGTCATGGCAAGATTTTCCATGCCGAAGGTTGCAGAAGGGCATCTCCCGCCGAGGGGATCGAAACGTTTCTTTGTCTATGACATCCGCCTCTAATTTGAATGGTTGCAGAAGGGCATTCCCGCTGAGGGGATTGAAACTTGTCACTCAGCGCCATGCTATTCCAAAATGCGCCAGTTGCAGAAGGGCATTTCCCGCTGAGGGGATTGAAACGCGCTGTTGGCGATTTGCGCCATGTCTTCGGCTGTTGTTGTAGAAGGGCATTTCCCGCTGAGGGGATTGAACCCCCATTTCCTTCACGACCACGCTGGCATACAGCCCGTTGTAGAGGGGCAATTCCTGCTGAGGGGATTGAAACTGAATATGACCATTTTCATCAACAAAGCCGGACATGTTGTAGAGGGCGATTCCCGCTGAGGGGATTGAAACTATTCTGTGATGTCAACCAGCGCACCAAACAACATCTGTTGCAGAAGGGTATGTCCCGCTGAGGAGATTGAAACTCAAAACAGTTTTGAAAATTCGATGAATTGCAATTGTTGCCAGAAGGGCATTTCCCGCTGAGGGGATTGAAACACAATAAAATTCTTGGCGACGACTTTTAGGATTTTCGTTGTAGAAAGGCATTTCCCGCTGAGGGGATTGAAACTTGATTTCACGCACGCCGTAGATTTCCCCATGTTCAGTTGTAGAAGGGCATTTCCCGCTGAGGGGATTGAAACGCCGTAGGGTCGCCCGCCAACTCTGCCCAATACAAATCGTTGCAGAGGGGCATTTCCCGCTGAGGGGATTGAAACCAGTCTGGCGCTTTGTCAATATGCACGTAGATCATGGATCAGATACGATGCCCCGTTGAGGGGTTTGAAAGCTGGCTCGGGGACGCTAGAATTAACACCTTTCGAGATACCCCATTGGAGAAAAAAACTAGTGCCCGCCGACCTCGGAGTGCTCATTTGCCAACTACGCGCCGCCTCCCCCTTGCATATTCAACGCCATATGGGAGAGGCGATGCAGCAGCTTTTTTTGAGCCGCATCAGTGGCGTTGATCCCGCCCTCGCCAAAACCCTCGATCCTCCGGCCAATAATGTTTCGTTGTATAGTGTGAGCGGCCTGCATCAGCCGGAATTTCGTGCGCCTCTTCTTGGCGATGTGCAAGCGGGAGAGGCGGCATGGATACGGTTTGTTGGGCTGAATCAAACAGTGGTCGCGGCGATGGACATGGCCTTTGTAAATGAGCAGTCGCGGCCTGCCGGGGTGGAAATTGATAAGAATTTCTGGATATTGGAATCGGCTTACTGGGAAGGGCAGACCAACTATCAAACACTGGCGGCTGACCATCAACGGCAAGCCCCACCCCGCGAATTTCAAATGGACTTTCTGACGCCGACCACGTTCAAAGTGAAGGGGGTAGATATGCCGCTGCCCATTCCGGCGCATGTGTTCGGTGGATTGGAGCGGCGCTGGCGGGAACTCAGCGGCATGGCCTTACCCCGGGCCCTCAATCCATTCCTTGATTATTTTGTGGCTGTCGAGGAAGTCCATCGGGTCAATACAGTGCATTTGCGTTTGCAGGCCGATCATCAAACCGGGTTTACCGGGCAGGTCACGTTTAAGATCAAACCAACGAGTGAACAGTTGCCGAAGGATGTCCGCCAATACGAGAAATTCACCAGCACTGGACGCGAAGCCTATCGGTATCAAGATGCCTATGAATTGAACGAGTTGTTGAAGTCGGGTCAGCAAGCACGGGCCGATTTAGCGCGGGCAGTAGGATTGCTGGCGGATGTGGCCCAGTATGTGGGTGTTGGACGCAAGACGGCGATGGGGATGGGATTCGTGGTCGTGAGTTGATAACCTGCCGGATAAGTTAAAGGTTGCTTGTCGCGTTCCCCAAAATATGCTATTTTCTGAGTACGTTCGAAAATCGGATGGATCACTATCAGTAATGCGATTGTGAATTCCCGCTGAGGGGTTTGAAACATGTGGACTTCTCAGTTATAGTGAATTTCCACCCTTATGAGGTGGCACGGTGTCCCGCCGAGGGGATTGAAACTAACGGAACCATGCCCGCACCTGATCCGTAACGGGGTTGTTAGGTAGGATGGTGTCCCGCTGAGGGGTTTGAAACTGATAGTGCGGTGGCTTCGTCGGGCACGGGGTCTCTGTGAGGTAGGACGGCGTCCCGCTGAGGGGTTTGAAACTAATGCTTCGGTTGCAGTACGTACATCAGCGTCGTCCGTGAGGTAGCACAGTGTCCCGTTGAGGGGTTTGAAATGGAAAGCACAGTCTTCTTCCCATCGGAGCGAACTTCGTCACGCATCACGGTGTCCCGCCGAGGGAATTGAAATACCGCCGCACCTGCAAAGACAATGGGCATAACGCCCAGTCTGTCAAAGACCACTTCCCTCTGAGGGGATTGAAACAAGATGATGAATTTCCCTACGAATGCGAACAGCGTAAATTAAGCATCAGGAGTTCCGCCGATGGTTTGAAGCCTTTCGACATATTTGTCCTGTTGCATTGAATATGCTAAAGTCAGGGATCTATGTATCCCGCAGAGGGGGTTGAAACACCCAAACATAATCCACATTCTCAGGAGGCGGCCCAAATGTTGTAAAAGAGTATTCCCGCTGAGGGGTTTGAAACCACTGGACGGCAATCAGGATCATTGACAGGACGTTCAAGTGAGGTAGCACGGCCTCCCGCTGAGGGGATCGAAACAGATTCGGTTGAGTGCGGTACAGTGGCTCAATCGCTGATAAGGCATGAGAATCCCGCTGAGGGGTTTGAAATCAGATCTCCTCTGCCACGCCGAACGTCTTGGTGTGACGACCGATAACGAGGCGTCCCGCCGAGGGGATTGAAACTGAAGCACAGGTTCCAGCCACCAGCTTTGCAGTGCATGAAGTAGCACTCGCCCGCTGAGGGGGTTGAAACGCGCAACCGTCTTCCAGCACGTGTTTGCCTACATAAGGGAGGTAGCACAATGTTTTGCTAAGGGGGTTGCAGAAGGACATTTCCCGCTGAGGGGGTTGAAACGGATAGGGCGCACTCCCAGTGTATCGGTATGAGGCTAGTGAGGTAACACGACCTTCCCGCTGAGGGGGTTGAAACAACGTTTCCGTGGGCGTGTTCGTGAGCGTTGCCGTTGGGCATCGAGGTGTCCCGCTGAGGGGGTTGAAATTTGTTGTTGGAGCGCGTGAGAGCGAGCAGAATGCCCGACTGATAACACGGCATCCCACGGAGGGGATTGAAACTTATTCATCTGCCCGAAGACAAGAACAGTTGATCCTAGTGAGGTAGCACGGTGTCCCGTTGACGGGATTGAAACATCACCGAGAACCGGTCGCACGTCACATAGTATGTGAGTGAAGTAGCACGGCGTCCCGCTGAGGGGATTGAAACAAGAACAGCGAGATAAACCCCGACATCGCCACAAATGTGTGAAGTCGCATGGCGTCCCGCTGAGGGGATTGAAACGCCCCACCGTCTGTGTTCGTCAGGACGATGTCATGTGGTGAGGTAGCACGCCGTCCCGCGGAGGGGGTTGAAACCATGCTGCATACTCCCGGAGATTAGGATCCATGCAGAAGGCTTCGTGGTGCCCCGCTGAGGGGATTGAAACCCGCTAGAATCAGACTTTGGTTATTGTTGATGCATGAGGCTTATCTGGCTTCGCGCTTTTTATTTTGCAGAGTTAGGGCTGATCACCACTGGGATTTGCTGCGGAATTGCCCCATACCAACTTCCACTTCTTGCCCAACACCCGCATAAAATGCAAATTCGGTCAGCATCCGCAGCATGTGGAGATAGTGCTGCCAATCTTTATGTAGACTTCGTTCGACGGACTCCATTGGCTTCAGCCGATATCTTACCACCCCTACGAAGCCTCTGTGTCGAGTCGTTTCATGGGAACTATCGGCTGGGATGGTGCGGAGGTTCGTGTAGGAGACTTCAATGCAACGACTCAAAAAATCCTCAAGGGGTAGAAGTTGAGTCTCGGTAAAGTACTCCCATCGATTTTGCAGGTCAAGATACAGGGTCGTTGGCTCCGGTAAAAGCGAAGGCAAGCCTACGTCGTCTAGAAGACACGTCGGAGTTAAGAAACGGGCCGTCCACTCAAGTGACCGATGTGGATTCCCACGACGCTTGAGTGAGGCCATCGCCAAACGAGTATAGGTGGTCGTACCCGCGGCACGATGCGCTGTGTTATCCGTTGTGATGGAACGAATTTGGAATGTGCTCTGGTCGAGGGTGATTTCCCCCGATAGGCACTTGAGACCTGCCTGCAATGTTTGAGAAGTTGGTGTTGTGAGAGAGGTGATTCGCAGGTAATAACCCGTTTGGGGCAGGTGTAGCACGCCGGAAATGGTATACGGGCAAAATTCGCCCACACCGGGGATTTCGCCTGCAAATACCTCGTGGGTTACCCATTTTGAAACGACTTTGGGATCGGGTTGAGTATCAGACGAGGTCAATGGATGAAGGCTAATGACGGCACTGGTTAACATCAGGAAATATCAACGACAAGTGCTGACAGGAGGTCATCGAAAAATTCATCATAACGACGATGCTGAAAACGTATCCACTGAGGTTTCTCTAGATACAGATCATCTTTATCTGGTTGCTGCCCATCTAACAAAACGGGGATTAATTGCCGTCCGGGTTGTCTATAGTGGCTGATTTCCTGCCGTATATACCCTCGGTGCTTTTCAAGCGAGGTTTTGGTGACAAAAAAGATGCAGCGATTGCATTTCCCCATCATAAGCAGAATCATATCAAACCATTCTTGGCCGCCACGAATATCTCTATCCCATAGGATGTCAATTCCAACTGACCGTAAATCGCGCACAATGCGATCCACCGCAGCAAGGTCATCATGAGCATAGCTAACAAACACAGGGCCAATCTGCTGCAATGTTTCCATCGTCGGCTGGGTTAGTCGGTATCCCACACGCAAGGCCAGCCTGAGCAGTGTTACCAAATATTGTGCGGCCCTGCCATTGTCGTGGTAGGTATGCCGTATCTCAGCCTGTTTTTCGTTCCAAACACCAACCAAATCTACCGGGAAACCCAACACATCCAGTTGATTTTGAATCGGCAAGAGCACTCTGTCTTCGAAATCGTGGGCCGAAATAGGCGTGTCTTGGCTGAGTTCGGGAGGCCAATGTTGACGTTCATAGGGTTTACCCATTCGACCACTTAAAAATCCACGTATCTTTTCGCCGTGATCTGGTCGAGGTGTTTCCCGAAGTGCGGTTTCCAAATCTATGAGATCACGGGCTTGATTGAGGTCAACCCTGCCACTCATGCCCCGCAAAACAAGATTTAAGCGATCTTCGGGAAGTTTAATGGTCGTGGTAATTTCGTCAAAAAGTGAGAGCGTGTCCAGCTCGGAAATCGTTATTTCATACTTGACGAGCGGCATTAAAGGGAATTCTATTAGGTTATAGTCCTTGACGTCTGGTTCGAGTTTATCAACGGATCGGTTGGCCTCTAGTTCCTCGCAGTATTTTTTTGCCGTTCTCGGATCAAGCGTGTCTTGCTCAAGATGGCTCGCTACCCATATGTCAAATAGATGGTCAACCGGATAAAACTGGGCTGTAAGCGCCATGAAGGAACTCATCGTTTTACGCCCACCCGTCATGCTCACAATCAGACAGTCGTCTTGAGTTTTGGGGATGGATTTGAAGGTTTTATCCAGTTCCCGCCTAAATATGTCCGCCTCTTCGTCGCGGGTAATGTTTTCAATGGCAACAAAAATGGGCCGATACTCAATTTGTTCGCGCTTCAAATACGCCTCAACTACGGCGGCGGCAATCTTGACCCCTTGTTCATCAGTTTGCAAAACGTAGACACAATCCGGTCGGAGTCCCTTACCTTTCAAAGCATGGATCGTTGTGGTCACTGGGCCGGGTACTTTGCCCAACACACAAATGAGGGTTGTGGTCATGTCCGTATGTCCTTAGGTGTTAACTTTCCCCGCGTAGTTTTTTCATGAATGCCTCAGCAAAAGGATCAACGTTTTCGCGTACTTCGGGTACATCGTCAAGCACTTTTCGGCTCTTTGTTGGCAGCAGAGGCATGGCGGGTGGACGATCATTCGGATTAAATTCCTCTAACAAGGGGCGTTTTCCCTCTACTTCTCGGGAGGCAAGCCGTGGTGAGCTGCGATAATACACCATCTGACGGGCAATCCATGAAAGGATCAATGCGGTTCTAGATAGTGTATGGGTCTCGCCCGTCCAATCCAGTATGTCTTTTGTGAGATGATGGGCAATGCGATGGTGATGCCATGTGAGTTGTGAACGGGCACCCAAATATCCGTCTCTTTCGAATGCTTCTAACCAAGCCAACAATTGGCTTTTTTGGGGGCGCTCGGTGAGAATATAGTGCGTTACTTTTTCAATGACATTACGGTCGGCCTTCTGAATGGTTAATTCAGCCGCCATCTGGCGTACATCCTGCCACTCGCTGCTATTCAGTGTTTTCATCCCCTTAACCTCCAACTACCGTCGTCTTAACTCATCGGGTAGGGTGCCGATCATTGCAATCAGTTGCTGGAATGACGGCATATAGACCAGTGTGTACCCGATTTGTATGTAATCAATGAGTTCGGCCTCATTCAGGGCTTCGGATCGAGCTACATCGTAGTCCAAAAAGGCATTTTCCGGAGTATCAAGCGTAATACTGACCTTTTGAACCCGAATTGACCCAATGCCTTGCCCCTTGCCGCCGTCCAATTTAGGGAAGAGCGGCGCTTGGGGGTCTTGCCCGAGGGCAATCAAGAGCAGGCCGACTTGTGCCGGAGATAAATTATGGAAGGCAATTTGAAACTCCCATATGACCCCCGGTGGACAGACCTCCAACAGTTCATTGCCAAGTTCTGGTTCGGCAGCATGAAGATACACTTTGCGGTCATTGGGCAGGCGGACTTTGGGTGTCCAGCGTTCCTTGAGATTAAGCACGGGCCACCCGGTTTCGTCTGGGGTCGTCACATCACGGAACCGTACATGACTGGCATAACCTTGACCACCAAAGATTTGCCCAGCCGGGTCGAATACAGGCCGCTCGTTGTTTTTTTGTTGTTTGTCAGAAAAACGGCTATCCCGTAATTCAGCCGGAAGCCCCGAGCCAGCGACCCCGAAGGCGGATGGGGTAATCATTTCAACAAGATTACGTACCACCCCACGCCACGATGATCCGGGGATAATGCGTGTGATGCGACCATCCGTGCCAATTGTACGGAAGAAAGCGGCAATCAGTGGATAATCCAGTTTCGCCGTAGGACGCGGTGAGAGGTCTTGCGGGCGGACTAATTGGCCCGTCCCCACGTGAATTTCGGTTAAGGTATAAATCTCACCCGATAGAATACCTGACAGCGCACCTGCAGCAAATTCCTCATGCATCTCTTCTATTCGCGTGCGTGTTGGTTCCGGTGCCGAGATAAATTGAAAAAGGGGATCATCTAACGACATCAGCTACCTCCCATCACACGACAAAGACGACTCATAACCACAACCGCTTGTATCCGGTAGTCTTGGCATTCAAGATAAACGCGTTCACTAGCCGTCTCGACGGGATAAAACATGGGGTAGGGAAAGCGGGCCTCACGCCATCTTGGAGATTCAGGGGTAGAATCATAACCAAGACGACCAATCAACATCACCTGCCGCCGATCCCGCTCCAAGTCATAGAGGTCGAATGCCAGTGGATCCGCTTCCCACGGATCACCCGGATCACGTTCACTCAAGCAAGTTATTTCATACCCGTCAAACTGCCATTGCCAGCGGATTTCTGCCACCTCACCAAAAATCCGTCCGGTTAATCCTAGTGAAGATGCTTCCGCCAGTGTAGGCTGTGTCCACCAGAGGTGGATTTTTTTCTCAGTCTCAATATAAATCCAAACCAAATCCTCTTGGATGGATTCAAGGTAAGCCCTTAATTGGGTCTCATTGAGCCTGTCAGGATAGCGATAAAGATAAGTGCTCATGCGTCACCCTGCTGTCCTTCTACCTCGAGTTGTTTAGACACGTAATCGGCCCAGTCATATTTGGCCTGATTTCGGAAAATAGCCTCAATGGTGGTATGATTTTGATCCCAATCGTCGTTGAGTGCCCCTAACCGCACTTCCGCTTGTGCCCAATCCGTCGTGACTTCAGCGGCAAAATCTTCTATTTCCGGCAAATTGTTTGGGTTAAACTCATGATTCTCTCTAGAGCGAGTGTTGTCAAGTTGTGCTACGCCTAACAGATAACGATCCGCGCCGCGCTGAATGGCTTCAGTTTCAGACAACAGTCCGGGATAGCTAATTTGGAGTGTTCGGTAAAACAGGCGCACTTGCCCTAACCCGCGACTGCTGCCAAATCCAACCGGTACTTGTCCAGCATTTAGGTCACGCAGGGCAAGGGCCAGTAGACCTACCTGCCAGCGTTCAAAATTCTGGAGATGGATCGTCCCAAAGAAAATCACGGGGACTTCGTCATTCAGCGCGGGGGGTGCAACTTCCATCGTAAACGTGTTGGCCGAAGCGCCACTGCGCCGATCAATCGCCACCATTTGTCGAATGGGTAACACATCAATGGGATCGGTTGGATAAAAATCGGTGAGCTGCACTCGGCTTGCTAGATTGTTTGAACCAAACAGGCGGGTAATGGAGCAAACATGGCGGTAGGCGTTAACAACTGTACCGTCTGCTGCTTCGCGCCTGCGAAATTGCTCGGCTATATCATTGTGGAGTTTGAAGGCATTAAATTCGTCTACGTTCAGCTTTACCGTGCGGGCAATTTGTTCACAGCGACTGCGAATGACCCCTTTTAAAGAGGATCCCGGCAAGTAGATCGTTGAAGTGCGTGAATCTGGATGGACAGTTCGGACAAAACTCATGGCAGGCAGGAGCGGATTTGCACCCGTGTCCTGTCCGGACTTGATTAACAAAGGGCCATTGGGTTGAATGGCAAAATCCAGACGGAGATGATTGAGGGCCACTTTGAACATAACCTAGTCCCTTCTAATGCCAATGGTGTTGAGGAATTCGGCAAAATAATCTTGGAAATCTGCTTCTTCTAGCTGGACAAGAGCGTCGGATCCCGCGACCAGATAATCCACGAGGTTTTGCTCCCCTACCAATTGAGCCTTAAGATCGACGAGTTCGACTTTGCCTAGCCCGCGTGAAACCCCGCCACCGAGTGGAATATCCGCGCGACGCAGTCCATTGACGGCCAAGAGTGCCACGCCGATTTCGGCGGGTGTCCCATTTTCAATCACCATCGAAAAATGAAAGCGTGTGCCAGCGGGTACGGCTTCAAATTGATACAACGCCTTATCTTGAGCGGTGCGACGATCCCGATGGATGGCGACGCCATCACGCACGACGGTCCGAATGCGCCGCCCTTCATCGACAACCGCAGCATCACGCAGGTAGACTTTCGAAGCGACCCATGGGGCACCGAACACCGTTTGAATGAGCGACGAAGCGTTAATAATCGCCGTATCCAAAGACGCTTGGGATAATTCAGCATTACTCCAGTGCTCTTTCCATGTTTGCAGGAGTCGGACGGATAAGGTATCCGGGGGCGGCGGTTCATTACTTAACTCGGACATCGGCTCGGTGACCAGTGTGCGCTCCTGCCCGTGCAGCAGTTCACCCAAGTCAGCTGCTTGGGTTACTTCACGCGGCCACGTGATCAACCTGAAATCACTGTTTTGTACATCGTCACGGGTTTGTAAGGTACGCAGAATCGCTTCCACATAACTCCGCATCGCACCCTTCAGGCTTGCCCCCGGTATCACGGGGTTGCCAAGTGCATCTTTAATGACAGGCATGTCTGGCCCGGTGACATCGGCAACTTTCCCAGTGCCAATACGGAGTGGCGTTCGCAAATGCAGTTGACCCTCGAGGTAGACACGGGACGAGAACCGACTGAAATCACTCATCGCTCATTCCTCCCCTGTCCTGATTGCTGCTGGGTGAGTTTGTCTCGATACACGTAATACCGCTCTAACTGGCCCGCCATCTGTCGTACCAGCGCCATGAGCAACATGCGCTCAAACTCCGGACGCATTTCGATGGGTTCACGGTTGGCAGCTTCTCGTGCAAATCGGCCTAGTTGACGGATTAGCGTAATCAATTGTTCCCCAAAACCAGCACTAGCCTGATTATTCCCACGATCAGGGGTTTGCCAACCACGATTTGGACTGGCGCGTCCGATCTGATATTGAATCCAGCCAATCACCACCTCCACACTATCGGTCTCGCTGGCGACACTGGATAAGTTGCGGAATTGGGATGTGCCCATCTTGCTCTCTTTTTCATAGACACGGGTCGCGTCCACCAAGCTCCGAATGTTTGCAATCAACTCGTCCAAATGACGATCCACAATATCTTGGATTTTGAACTGTTCCTCACTTGATAGCGGCATCTCTAAATTGACTCCTCCATGTTTTGTTTCAGATGAAATGGGTCACAACACATGATCAATCCAAACCCTCGCTCACGCTCCACCCCAATGCCCATCATTTCAACGGTTCCAAGCGCTGCGAGTAAAGTCCGGTCATTGGCTGCTGCTTGGGCGCTCAAGAGAAAACTGCCATAGACCACCGGGTGATTGGTACGCGGCAGTCCAGCCGCAGCGTGCCAGCCACCCTGAATCTCATAACGGCTCCAATGAGCCTCCAGTTTGAGATCATAGGTGGGACCGAGCGAGTGAGCGATGGTCTGGTATAGATCGTGCATACTCGTGGGGCCAATCCGTGAAATCACCAGCCCAGTGAGGGTATCCAGCGTGAAATACACCCGATCCGTTGGTAATTGCACCTGTTGACGCAGGGCCACGTTAAAATGCTGGATACGATTGGACAACGGCCCCCAAATTTGATCTGCATCCCACGGCTCGACCGTCATGGTGACGGCACCCATGCCACGCGACCGGTTTGCGCCGATCCAATAGTCGTGACCGGATAAGGCCTGCATCTGGGCATCTTCCAATTGGGCAAGGCCGATGAAATACGCCCCCCGTTGCTCGACACTAGGGTTTTTAGCCGTTTGCCCAACGCGGGTATAGAGGACACTGTCCTCGGCCACTTGACGGCGACGGTTGATTCCCACGTGGGTTGTACTGATCGGGATAAGATGCTCATGGTGTTCGGAGTACCCACTGCGTACTTTGGCATAAAATCCATGATGGGGTTGCATGGGTTCACCACATGTGGGACAAATCGACAGGGGACTCTCCTCATGAGCGAAACTGCTAATCAACGTATCATAGACGCCATGTTGCGATTGATCACGGCTCTCACGCTGGCGTCCGGGAAACCGTTTGCAGGTGACCGCTGTCATTGGAAACGGCATGGGCACACCCACTGTTCCCGGTTGGCTGGGTATCCCATCGTAAAAAATAGGCGGTGTCCCTTGTTCAAAAATCTGCGGATAACTGCTGGGGTGATTGCCATTTAATAAGGCGGCAGCCACGGCCCCTCGAATGGTGGCGCCGGGTATGTATTCCATGCCGACTCGATAGTTCCCTGCTTGAGTCGCCCCTACGAGGATAGGCTGCCTTGCTTCCAAAATGACTTTTGTGATCATTCGCCGTCTCCTAGTAAGTAATGGTTCAGCGCGTTTCGCATGGCGGTTTCATCGTAGACAGGTGCTAGGATATCGACTTTGCACCACCCAAAACCCCGCGACCGCTGGCTTCCGATTTGTTCAATGAAACGCAACCCAGCCATGAGCAGATAAATCAACGCTTCATCGTCCACCAATGCAGTGACACTCCCGCTAAACTCTAGATCAATACCCGGGGCGAACACTTCAGTCGAATAAAGAATTTGATCTTGGGCGACCCGGCGACGGCGATTGATCCCGACCCCTGTACGTATCATGGTCGTCGGGAAGGCCTTGCCTCGTCTGGTAAGGAAGGCATCCAGTATGACGGGTGGCCCAGATAGGTATAAGTCTTCGAAATAAACCCGGCTCTCTTGCTGGGGGGATCCAAACAGGTAGTGCACGGTATCAGGGGATCCCATCATATTGTCGGAGAGCGGGCCAAGCTGATAGAGATTAACGAAGTCAGAATGCAGAATTTGTTCAAGGGTGTGACGAAGGCGGCCTTTGAGCGTCGTGGCCGGGATGTAGGGTAACCCATCGACTGTCTTAAGCAATGGCTTATCGGCGCTGGTGTTCAGGCGTGTTTCGCCACCAATATGCAGCGGCGATTGCATGGTGAGTTTAAGCCTGATTTGTGTCGCCATTCGAGCCTCCCGTCAGGTCATATAATAAAATGAGGTCACGCAAGGGGGTGTAGTATTGAACCTCTCGAACATCATCCATGCGCAACCACGGCCACGTCACATCAGCGCCTTGTTCAAGGGTATTCAGACTTACCCCCCAATACGCTTCAAGTCGCTCTAGCTGCTCCACTTGGGCATTGTTAAAGCGCGACCGCTGATAAAGGTAGTACAACTGGCTGCTTTCGAATCCGGTACCGAGGCTGTCGCTGAGTGCATGGAGCTGGCTGAGTGGAAAGCCTGTCCGCGCACGACGAGTCTGACTAGTAGAGGAAGCCCCTAAAGTGGTGATCGAACCCATCAATTTCTCAAAATCCGCCAGCGCATAGGGGCGTCCCGTGAGCAACAGCCCATCACCGCCCTGCGCCCGTTTATAACGGTATTGGTGTTGACGATGGTGGCTTAGGCTGACGGCAGGTAACCCCTCACGGGTGATATCATGAAAATCCATGAATGACTCTTGAGACTGCGTTTCAAAACGACGGCGTTTCGCTGTTTTGAGCGCCATACGGGCGATTTCATACAACACGCGGATCGGGGTGCTGGCCCGCCCAATGGTAATGCCTATCGAGAGTGTCAATGCGCCCGATCGGGCCTGCATTCCGTTGAGGAGGCGTTGTGTTACGGTAAACACCTCAGTGGCTGGCAGGATCATGAGGACATCATCCCCACCAACCGTAATGATCTCGTAGGGCCAGATTTTTTCGTTTTGAGCAGGGCTGGGGGATTTCGGTTTGCGTGGCGGGAGATCTTTCAAGGCATCATATAAGGTATCCCAGATGTTGCGCCGAATGTTCTCACTTCGATTCTTAAACTCGCCGGGTGAGGTAGCCGAGAAAACGTATTTCCCAAATCCATCGCCGTCCGCATAGAGCAACGCAATATCATTATTTGAAAATGCCCCAATCTGGCCTAAATCGGCGGCATTGGCAGCGCGTACCTCTGGGAATAAGACACTATTCCAGAAACGCCGCTCCCGACCAATACGCCGTTTTTCAAGGCACAGATGACAATAATACTTTGGCTCGTTGGGTAAACTGGGGTCTACCGCTTCGGCGGGCCGTACCTGACAAGCCACGCACGTTTGCATAAAAGGTAGGCGTTCATAGAAAGGCACCCACTGAACGGCATTTTTGGCCCGGCGAATCTTGGCTTGCAACGCTTGAATCTTTTCGGGAAAGATTTTCTTGTCGGCAATATCACAGACCCGGCATTCCATCATTTCGACAGTGATCGTCGCCACGCCTGTGGCCGATGGGTAGGCACGGATCAGGACATCTTTGAATGCCTCTGCCGTTGCCACATCCGGCATCAGGGCTAAGATACTTCCGCCCCCCAAATAGAGGACATCTTGATCCGGATCAAGGCCAAGATACTTGACCAATAAACCGTCAACGCCTTCTACGTTCGGAAGAGGCTCTTTTCGAAAATAACGTTCGCCATTTAGGGTTGAGAGCAGCCGACTTGCACCTCGTACATCGGGGAGGCCCGAGGACTCAAAAATATAGGATTGCGCTTTGTCCACATCCCCACCCAAGAGCACGATAGATGTTGTGTCCCGATGCAATGGCGCAGGAATAGCATTGGAGAGAAGGGGACGCAAAACACGATCACGCCAGTCCAAGCTGATTTGCATTTTTGACCTGCCTACGGATTTTCTAATGATAGTAAGGCATAATGCCGATTATAAACTTAATTAATTAGATATGCAACAATTCTATGATGTTTCACCTGATATAAATTAATTACGCTATTACATAGGCGAAACTTCGAGCCGTCGTGCCATTCCCATTCCCGCGGTTGTTTTGATACCGACACCTAGAAAAAATGCTGCACTCGCCAGTTGATCGATGTATTGCATCATGTGTAGATAATGATCTGCAAGGGACTTTGGTGCGGCGGGGTGTGTTTCAAGTTGGGCTAGGGGTTTCATCTGAAAAGTCACGCGCCCCACATAACCCACTTGAACACCTTCTGTTTTTAAATTCACCTTTTGGGTCACGATGTGGTAGTTTAGCAGGGTGATTCCGTGCTGCATCACAAAATTGATGTCGCGTGGCGAAGCTGTTTGTTCTAGTTCGCGCCATCGCCGCTCTAGGCTTCCGAAGACAAGGTCTGGCTGAGGGATGGGAATTTTGAGGTCATTTCGCCTGAATCCGGTAGGCGTAACAAACTCTAGCGTGATTGCCATTGAGGGATTCAAGGGTCGGATGTCCTGAGTTGTCGGCGCCGACTGTGCCCACTCATGTTCTGTGGCCTCTCGTATTACTGATTCGACGACCCAATGATTGTCATTGAGCATGATCCTTTGGGTCGGGAGTGTTTCTGCAAGATGGTCAAGGAAGGCTGAGAGGTTGGCATCTAAGCTCGTGATCCGAAACCAAGCGAATGTTCCCGATTTCGCTGAGTCGTGAAATGGCCGTATGGATGCTGCTTGAAAAAGACCACTCGCCGTAAGGGGCTTCGCACGGTTTTCATGTTTGAGACGATTGGCGATAGGGGGTGCTTCGTTCTCTAACCTTTGGAGTAACCAAAGATAAATGGCTCGCCCCGAATAGATCGGCCACGTCACACGGGGTTGATCTGGAGATGTTTCGGTTCGAATGATGACCACAATTGCTCGGTAATCCATCGTTATACTTCCTAACGGTTGCTGCCTCTTGTGAATAGACCTACGTGATCCCTCGCCTCAAAAAGAGGTCAGATGTGATGGAGGGGGAAATTCAAAACTATCCCCAACGCATTTGCCTCCAGTTGAATCAGGATTTTCACCAGCATACCCCAAAAGTCGTTCATAAATCGCCGCGTTGTGCGACCGCTCTGCCCCAAATACTGGCTGATCTGCTCCATTTGCCAATCCAGATCGTAGCGAATATAGCGGTAAAAAACGGCGCTTCCACCCATTAACAATCGGTTCCCCGTCTGGGCTACCCTTGCCAAGTCCATCATGGCTTCGCGTGCCGTCAGGTTGACACTTAGTGACGGAAGTTCGTAGATGCTGCGTAGTTTTTCCAGACACATCGTCACCACACCGGAGAGGGCATCAAAGAGGATGATGGAAGGAACCGGGCCTGTTGAGGTTATGTCGAACGCCGTGTACTGACGCAGCCAAAGTAACTCCAGAAAAGGATGCGCTTGGACGTCTTCACCCTGTCGTAATGCTTCAAAAACCTGCTTGAGCGACGACGCGGTTAAGTTCGGCAGGCGGATCGCTGCTTCAGAGGGAATAGGGTTTGGGAGGAATGCGCCGTCAGACATGGTCATGCTCATTTCGGTGAGTATTGATTGCTCACTTTAATAGTAGAATGACCCGCTTGTTCCCCAATAGGAACTGATCCTCAAATGGGTTAGGAATTTTTTCCTAATAATACGAGCAGCATGGTGCGATCTGGGACTTCCGTCAAATCAAAATGATCGGCCAGTTTGCTATAAATCATCGTCAGTTGATTGGCTATGGTCTTGACGCTTTTGTTGAGGTAATCAGCTAGGGCCTGATTAGACAGCCCTTTTTGAACCAACAGCATCACGATTTCTCGTTCAGCTGGTGTTAACACATTGTCGATAAAGTCGCGTACTCGTGTGGTATCACTCGGCTGCAAGTTGCGCCAATTGGCAATCGGGACGGGTACGAGTATTGCATCTTCAGCAGCAGCGGTGTGGAGTTGGCGCGTACTGACCAGTGACGGACTGCTGACTAGATGCCAGACTCGGTCATCCGAATCAAAGAGAATTTGAGCAGTAGCCATCGCAAACAGGGCCATTGTTTTGCGACCTCCAGCGATGGAGAGGTGAATTTTATGCCCCGCGTATTTGTGCTGGCGCAACAGGCTGTAGACCCCCTCAAACGCAAAATCTATTTCTTCCGGCGTGGTGACATCCCTCAACGGGCCACCCGATCCCGCCAGTACATGCAGGTCAAAGAGAGTGCGATCTCCATAGTAGCGCTTGGTCAAAAACTCATGCCGCAGGGCCTCCAATGCTTTGCCAATGGTGGGGTCTTTGTCATCGGTGTGTACCACAATCACCCGTGTGACGACTTCGCCCTCTTGCAGGAGTTTATCCAAGACAAGGGTCACGACTTGCGGTTCAGTGCCGAGGGTCGCAACTAAAATAGATGATTTTGGAGTCATAGCGTGAATTTACTCATTTCTCATGGCCTCGAAATGAAAAAACCCGAACTGGTATGATTTGGGATGACAGTAGATGCTGTTGCTGTTGAGCCAATTGTAGCTTGTCGTGCTTGGAGGGGAAACCAGCCCAAGCAGAGGCCTCATATCGCTGAGGGGCAAGATGGGCCGACTGTAGTATGCTAAAATAAAAGGAGGGTGGGGAATATGATGGGCGATTTGACGCAACTCCCCCCTGATTTCGTGCAGAAAACGAGTTGCGAAACGAGCAGGCGAAAATGGAGATCATGTCATTTGACTCCACAAAAACGACCCTCTATAATGCGTTATATGAGTTTGAAATTAGAACTCAGGTCAAAAATGACCTGCAACTACTGAAATATGACGTCGGTTGTAGAAGGCCATTTCCCGCTGAGGGGATTGAAACTTGGGTCAATTATGTGGGGGCAGGTGCCGAATCTGGGTTGTAGAAGGCCATTTCCCGCTGAGGGGATTGAAACTTTTTGGGATTATTGGCCC
Organism: Chloroflexota bacterium; assembly: GCA_024434115.1. Classification (GTDB taxonomy): domain Bacteria; phylum Chloroflexota; class Anaerolineae; order Aggregatilineales; family J027; genus CFX10. The sequence continues at coordinate 39,376 of QMIT01000017.1, read as the reverse complement.
CATAACTCTTGGTCATGGTTGTAGAAGGCCATTTCCCGCTGAGGGGATTGAAACACAGCAGCGGTTGACGTGTGCCATCCAGTTGAGGCAGTTGTAGAAGGCCATTTCCCGCTGAGGGGATTGAAACTCGTCGGTGAAATGATTGGCCGTACCTCCATTTCGGTTGTAGAAGGCCATTTCCCGCTGAGGGGATTGAAACAGCGCACTGACCAGCGACCCCCACGGCGTGCGCTTGGTTGTAGAAGGCCATTTCCCGCTGAGGGGATTGAAACCTTGTTTCTGGACTTCCTCTAGCCTGTCGGTTAGACTGTTGTAGAAGGCCATTTCCCGCTGAGGGGATTGAAACACCCTTGCCCAAGCGACGGCCACCATTGACCAAGTGGTTGTAGAAGGCCATTTCCCGCTGAGGGGATTGAAACCCATTTATTTGACCGCCGTCGTGCTGCACCCCCAACCGTTGTAGAAGGCCATTTCCCGCTGAGGGGATTGAAACTCCAACCCGGTGGGCACGGCCAGATCAACGACTTGGCGTTGTAGAAGGCCATTTCCCGCTGAGGGGATTGAAACCGCAGTTTGCTTTTGATGTTACGCGCCACTGCTTTATCGTTGTAGAAGGCCATTTCCCGCTGAGGGGATTGAAACCTCAAGCGCATTGACACGATGGCTTGGTTAGCGTTGGTTGTAGAAGGCCATTTCCCGCTGAGGGGATTGAAACCTGCAATAGCCGCCCCTATAACTGCGCCTCTCGCATAGTTGTAGAAGGCCATTTCCCGCTGAGGGGATGTACTGCGGAATTGTTCTGCGCCTAGTGGGATGGTCTTGAGTAGGACAAAGCTCGCGGTACAAACATATACAAACAATCTACAGCATGGTATAATTAGAACGGTTGTGTGAGAGCAGTTTTTTTGCTTTTGCCTTTTCCCCACCCCTCGAACTCCCCACCACTGAGCCGCTGCTGAGGGTCACGGCCCAGTGATCAAAGGCATACTCTTTTGGACGGCGCAGCTTGCGCCGTTTTGTTTGGAGGCACCGACGTCCTCAATGATGGGATGATCATCCCGTCATATTAAATTATCTCATATGGTAACTGTGTGAATTTGCTGTGAAAATGAGCGAAGTGCCATAGGAAAAATCTCTGCCGAGTCCTATAATCTGTTTTAGTCTGGCTAAAATTGGATACCTTGGGATGTGACTATCCGCCTGTGAGGTTTACCTTGAAACTTCAACGCGCAATTGTGTTTTGGCTCTTGATCGCCTTGCTTGCCACCTTCTTGACTTGGACTTCATCTCCTGTCCATTCACAGGCACCGACCCTCCAAATCGTTGAGTCGGATGCTTCACAAGTAACACGAGAGGGAAATTGGATCAGCCAACCCGCGAGTGGGGCGAGTGGGGGTAGTTATTTGTACAATGGCGCTCTTGCTGGCAGTGCTAACCCAGATGCCATCTTACAACTGGCTTTCTCCGGCACAACTTTCGAGATTATTTACACCAGTGGGCCGAATATGGGGATGCTGGCGGTAGAGGTCGATGGTACTGTATTGCGGACCGTCATGACCACCAGTCCGACCATTCAATACGGTCAAAGTACCCGCTTGGACTATCTGACCGACGAACCCCATTTCGTCCGGGTTTACGCACAATCCGGCGGAGTGGTTGGTATTGATGCCTTTATTATCAGTCGTCTAGCTCCTATCCCATCCAATGGGGGCTTATCGTCAGGCTCAACCCGTTTTACCAATGACCTCACTGCGATCGCCGTCACGGATTCACGGATTGACATTTTTTGGACAGAGACATTGCCCGATGAAATCGAATTCATCGTCGAGCGTTCGCCCAATGGCTTCGATAATTGGCTGGAAATTGGACGCGTCCCAACTAACAATACCTTCGTTGCCAATATCAATCTACCCTGCGGCATGACGTATTACTATCGCGGATACGCCACGTTGATGGGAGGCGGTTTTTCGCCATATTCGAATGTCGCTACGGCCTCGACCTCACCGTGTTTACCGAACTGCAATCCAAATGATGCGGTGCGTCGTGTATCAGTTCAAAGTGATGGAAGGCAAGCCCGTGATGAATCTCGCGATCCGGTACTTTCCAGCGACGGGCGCTATGTAGCCTTTTGGACGTTTTCTCAGCTCGTTCCACTAGACACGAACACTTCAGGCGATGTTTACTACTATGATCTCGACACCTGCCAAATTCAACTTGTATCAGTCACCAGTGATGGGTTACTAGGAAATGGTCATGGATCTTATCCTGACATTAGTGGCGATGGACGCTTCGTCGTGTTCCACTACGCTGGAGGCACTTTGGCGCCGCAAGATACCAATGGTTTCCTAGACGTCTATCTCCGCGATATGCAAACCCATACCACCACGCTGATCTCGATGTCTCCCGACGGTGAAGTAGGGAACGACAATTCACAGCTCCCCAAAATCTCGGCGGATGGGCGCTACATCTTTTTTAGCTCAGGCGCCACCAATCTCGTTCCTCCATATCCGGGAACAATGATTTTTGATCGCCAGACTGAGCAATTAACCAGCATCCAATCACCGGTCACCGATATTTCTGGCAATGGTAGCCGTATACTCAGAACAGGCTCTAACCACGTTTCCATATGGGAATGGCAAACTCCACGTCTTTTTCAGGTGTACTCGACCCCTAACAATGGCATTAATAGCGCAACAGGGGGAGCCATTTCTGCCAATGGTCGGTATGTTTTGTTTCAAGGGGCAGGGCCAGATTTTGACCAGATCGGTTTGTTTACCGTCTATCGCTATGATGTTGATACTGGGGAGCGCCTGCGTATATCGGCCCTAAATGGTCAGTCTGACGTCCGTGGCCGTTCAATTTCTGGCGATGGTCGCTACAGCTTGTTTTTCTCGAACAATCCCTTCAATACTGATGGCGAAGACACCAATAGAGAGTATGATCTATATGTCTATGATGCCCAAACGGGGGAGCGACGGATCGTCTCGCTGAATGCAGCCGGTGAACTGTCCAATAACAACTCTGGTTCTGGGGTGATTTCCGACGACGGCAATGTTGTAGCGTTTGCCTCGCTCGCCAGCAACCTCATCCCGAGGGATACGAACGGCACCAACGATATTTTTGTGGTGAATCTGGCCTTGCTTCCCCGCCGTTTTCAGCTGAATGCCGTTGCTACGGGCCAGACTTCGACTCACCTTGATTGGGTTGACGATAACACGGGAGAATCCACTTGGGTAGTGGAGCGATCCCCCAACGGCTCAGATCAGTGGACGATCATTGCCAATTTGCCTGCCAATACCACCACCTATGAGGACACGAATTTACATTGCTCAACACGCTACTATTACCGTGTGCGAGCCTATTCTTCCAGCAACGCAACGTTCGCAACTTACTCCATCGTGGCGGCTGCCAACACCGAATGGTGTGTGCGTTGTGACGCTCAGAATCTGATTCATCGTGTTTCAATCGCCACAGGCGACTATGAGGGGAATTGGGGTTCACCAAGAACCTCGTATGCGTTACCGAGTGGAATCTCAGGCGATGGGCGCTTGGTCGTATTTGAATCGGAGGCAACCAATCTTGTCCCCAACGACACCAATGGAGTGGCAGACATCTTTTTGCATGACCGTTCGACCTGTACGACTTCTCGGATTTCACAGTTGAGCGACGGCACACAACCCAACGGGCGTTCGGAGATGCCAACTATCACGCCAGATGGACGCTATATCGTGTTTGAGTCGTGGGCAAACAATTTGTTTCCAAACGACACGAATAACCAACCTGATGTATTTTTATACGATCGGCAACTGTACGAACTTTCCCATGTCTCGCCAGCCCCGCCCGGCGAACCCTTTTGGGGTGGTTATGAGGCGGACATCTCGGCTGATGGACGTTTTGTAGTCTATAACTTTGGGCATATTTACGTTTATGATCGCCAAACCGATACTACCGAAAGAATTACACATCCACTGAGTGGAGTAGGTGAAGCCGCGTTAAATCCGTCCATTTCGGATGATGGGCGTTTGGTAGCCTTTCGCTCCTTTGACAACAACCTTGTTCCTAACGACACCAACAATCGTACAGATATCTTCGTCTATGATCGCCAAACGCAACAAACGCAATTAGTCTCTTTATCTTCTACCGGGGCGCAGAGCAATGACGATTCCCTGTATCCCCGTATCTCTGGTAACGGGCGCTATGTGGTTTTCCAGTCACGGGCCACCAACCTTGTCCCCAACGATACCACCTATAGCGATGTATTTCTCCACGACTTGCAAACCCATACAACTGAGCAGGTGTCATTCGATCCACAGGGCCAACTGTACCCCGATTTCGCGGGTTATCCCGATATTTCAGCGGATGGGCGTTATGTCACCTTTACAGTAAGTGCGGTAGTTGTGTATGACCGTCAGACGCATCAATCACACGAGGTGTCCGTTTCTCCGATGGGGGCATGGGGTACAGGCTTTTACCCACGCATTTCCAATGATGGCAACTATGTGGTGTTTGGGTCTGGGGTGGACAACTTGGTCGCGGGGGACTTTAATAGCGCTCAAGATATTTTTGTTGCTAGTGTTCAGCAGCGCCCTCAAGCTCTTGTGTTGAGCGTAACTAATACGACACGCACCCAAGTCTCACTCTCATGGACAGGCAGGTATCCCTTAGCCTCACATGTTGTTATCCAACGCCGCCGATATGCTGGTTGGGAAACCATCACGACTCTGCCTTCAAATCAAGTGAGTTTTATAGACTTAGGTGTCGGTTGTAGTAGACTCTATAACTATCGTATACAAGCCTACTGGAGCTTGGCTGGCCTTTCGTCGCCCTATTCTGCCACCGTCTCAGCGCAAACACAGCCCTGTCTTCCCCATGTGTTGGCCTTGTTCCGCAGTGATCTCAATGCCACAAGCCAGCTGAACACGCTCCAAGATGCACCTCCATTCAGCGCCTATAACACCTTCACACTTAATCCACCCCCCGTCGGCGATAATGGGAAGTGGGTTATGGGGGATTGGAACGGGGATGGCTTGAAAACTCCCGGTATGTACGCCAATAATGGTGTGTTCTATATCACCAACCAATCTGGTGGAACGGGATCTACATGGATCGGCACATGGTTTGGGTTATATGGACGTCCACCTGTGGTAGGTCGCTTTACCAACCTCCCCAATGATTGTCTTGGTGTCATGGATAGTGCCTACCTGCCACCCTATGGCACGGCCTTTGCACTCTATTTCACCTGCAATATGAACGGTGGGGCACCCCCGCTCTCATTCCAATGGATCAGTGTTGTCCTGCCGGACCCTCTTTTCAGTGGCATCCATCAATTTGCTGCGGGAGATTTCGATGGTGATGGTCTTGATTCAATCGCGGTGCGGCGCGGCGTACACATCGCCTTCACCAATGTCGCGCCTTCCATGGGTCATGCAGCCTACAATCTTGCACAGTATTGGGGTGTTCCTCCCGACACCGCTGGCGACGAAGGGGTGTTCGTAGTCGGGGATTGGAATCTTAATGGACTGGACAGTTTTGGCGTATACTATCAAAATGGCTATTTCTATAGGCGAGACGATCTGCAATGGAATACGGGAATTTATACCTTACAGCGCATTGGTAACCCAATTGGTGCGCCTGTTACCGCGACCTCTTGGCAACCGCAATAGGTATCGCTTCGCAGAAGAGGCTTGAACTGGACACAATTCTAAACGGCGCAGGTTGCGCCGTTTTGTTTTTCATATATAATACGAAATAACTGAATAAGCACTCACACAGCCCGTTGGGGATTTTTTGTTGTCCCGGCGGGCTGTTTTGTTTTTTGCAGGGGCGTGGATATGTTGTCGGATGCCAGTGTCATCGCCATCATGGGCGTGTGGAGTGCCATCATCACCGGGTTGTTTGGCGTGGTGCTGTGGTTGCTGAATCGTCCGCGCCACGAAGCCGAAGCCAAACAGGTCGAGGTGCAGGTCTACGGCACGATGCTCGCCACAATGGAACGCATGTCGGTGGTCTTGGAACAAAAAGAGACTCGCCTTGAACGCCTCGAAAAACGCCAAGATGAACTCGAAGCCCTGCTGCGCCAGAAGGATAGCCGCATCGCTGAACTGGAAGGGCAGATGGCCGAACTCCAACTCGCAATGGCCGCCAAAGACAAACAAATCAGTGACCTCAACCAACTGGTCATCAGCCTGCAAGCTGAAGGTGAAAAGAAAGACCAACGCATCGGCGAGCTGCAAGAAGAGATCGCTGACCTCCAGCGCCAGCGCGATGATGATCGCCGTCGTCTGGATCGACTCCAACAGGAGAAGGATCGCTTGGAAGCCGAAGTCGCTCTGTTACGCGGCGAAAAGGACGATACGGTGGAAATCCACCCGGAAGTCGTCGCGGTGGCGCGTGCGGCGGCCAATCCTCCTGAACAGCCTGCCCATATAGGCCTAAACGCCACCCTCGTGCTCACTGCTCCGGATGCTGCGATTCAGCAGCCCATCGACGGAGGGCAGCCGTCATGACCAACATCCGCAATCGCATTGTGGGCTATCGGGTGATTAAAGCCAGTGAGTTGCAGGCTCACCCAGACAACTGGCGTGAGCATCCCGCCGCCCAAGAAACGGCCCTGCGCGGGGCTTTGTCGCAAGTCGGCTGGGTCGACACCGCCCTGTATAACGTGCGGACCGGGCGCATGATTGATGGTCATCTGCGTAAAAAGATCGCGGCTGAGGATGAGATTCCAGTGCTGGATGTTGATCTGAGCGAGGACGAAGAGCGGCTGGTGCTCGTCACCTTGGATCCTATTGGTGCAATGGCCGAAGCCAGTGGCGAAACCCTGCATCACCTGCTCCAATCACTCCATGTCGAGGACGCCGGCCTGCAATCCTTACTGGATACCCTCCAAAATGAAGCGGAAAAACTCCTGCCACCCGTACCTGCCGCAACCGATCCCGGCCCAGACATCGACCACGCCGACGAGTTACGGCAGAAATGGGATGTGCAGCCCGGTCAACTCTGGGAAATCCCCAGTCTGAGTGTACCGGGCCAAAGTCATCGGATTATCTGCGGGGACAGCACGGATGCCCCTACCATCCGCCGTCTGATGAACGGGCAACGCGCCGTGCTTTTTGCCACCGATCCACCGTATCTGGTGGACTATGACGGCAACAACCATCCCCACAAGTGGAATGAACCGACCAAAAACAAAGACTGGTCGGATGAGTACCACGATTGGGATGATTCCAGTCAAGGTCAAGTGTTGTATGAAGGTTTTATCCAAGTGGCTATCGCCGAGGCCATCACCGAGGACGCGGCATGGTACTGCTGGCACGCCTCCAAACGCCAAGCCATGCTCGAAGGGATCTGGGAGCAGTATGGGGCGTTTGTACACCAGCAGATCATCTGGGTCAAAGACCGTCCCGTGCTGACCCGCTCATGGTATATGTGGCAGCATGAACCCTGCTTTTTTGGCTGGATCAAAGGTAAAAAGCCCAAACGCATCGCCGAAGACTACCCGCCGAGTGTGTGGCAATTACCGACCCTTGCCCCCGGTACGTCGAGTGATCATCCCACCCAGAAACCGACCGAAGTATTTGCCATCTCGATGCGCCAACATACGAGCTACGGCGACCTGTGTTACGAACCCTTCTCCGGCAGCGGCTCGCAACTAGTAGCGGGCGAAGAAACCCGCCGGATTGTCTACGCCTGTGAACTCAATCCGGCTTTTGTCGCGGTGGCCCTCGAACGGCTGGCAGGTTTGGGGTTGCAGCCCCAACGGATGGAGGAGGGGACTTAATGCAGCCGTGGGAGCAGCGTGAAGGCGAACCCGCCCTGTGGTTTGCGCGTTTCACCCGCCTGCGACTCCTGTCGCCCGGCGAACGCTCCTATGATGCCGCCTACCGCGCCGAACTCGCCACACGGGAAACAAAGGGCGTCAAAGGGAGGCAAAAGGCGACAGCCCCACGTGCCAGTCGCCACTGGTCACACCATGCCCAACAATGGGATTGGGAGGCGCGGATCGCCGCATGGGATCGCCACTGGCTGGCCGTCGAAGCCAGTCGCATTGAAGCGGAAAAAGCCGAACAACGCCGCATCGCGCGTGAAAACGCCGCCAAACACCGTGAGCAGCTGATCCAAGCCATGAGTAATCCCTTGCTGCGGGCTGCCGCCAATTTCAAACCCGAAGAGACCTCGCTATCGGAAATGCAGAAGCTCTTCGACGCCATCCTCAATCAGAGCCGTTTGGAATTTGAACCCGAACCCGTGCGTCGGCTGGATGTGACGACGGATGGCAAGGGCTTACCCCCGGGTACCTTTGTGCTCTCGCTGCAAAGTCTAGCGCATCTGATGCAGCTGGGTTATCTGCCGCAGGAATTTGGCAACTTGTTTGATCGGGTGATTGAGGAGATGGCTCATGGTGGCAACCCCCTCCAGCCCTAGACCCGATGCCCGTGCGTTCGCCGTGCGGATTCACCACCTTAAACAGGCACAAGCCGCCAGTGTCGCAGTTGGGGACACGCCGCCCCTTGGTCTACCCGACATCTGCGACTGGGCATCCCAGCGTTTTTATGTGGCGGAAACCGGACGACCCATCGTGCTTGAACCTGTACAACAAGCCGTGCTGCGGCTGTTTTTTGAACAACGCGAGGATGGACGTTTTAAATGGCAGACCGGGCTGTATTCCACCATCAAAAAGTCCGGCAAAACCACCGTCGCCGCCCTCGTGCAGCAGTGGGCGTGTGAGACATGGGGGCGGTTTGGACAGATCTATCACATGGGCAACAAACTCGATCAAGCCAAAGAACGCGCCTTTGAACTCACGCGCAAAAGCATCCAACTTTCCCCTTTTGCCCATGAATGGGAAGTGCAAGCCACGCGGCTCACCTACCTGCCGACTCAGTCCTTCATCAAACCCCTGCCGGTCAACGCCAAAGGCGAGGCTGGGGCCAATCAATGCCTGACGACATGGACGGAGTTTCATGGTTACATCTATGAAGACGAAGAGCGTTTTTACGATGAAATGCAGCCTGTGCCCACGCAGCCGCTGAGTTTTCGTTTTGTCGAAAGTTATGCCGGGTATGAGGATGAAAGCCACTTGCTCAAGACCCTGTGGGATCGCGCACTGGACGAAGGCGTGCGTCTGCACGAAGACTACCCCATTTACGGCCATGAAACCTCGGGTCTCATCGCTTATATTGACACGGGGGTGGAAGCGAGACGAATGCCTTGGCAACAAGGTGCAGCGGGGGCGGAATACTATCGCCGCCAAGAAGCGTCGGAGCGGCCCATCAACTTCCGCCGCCTGCACCTCAATCAGTGGGTCAGCAGTCAAAACGCCTTTGTGCCGATGGAACTCTGGGACGGTCTTGCCCTTACCCCCGACGAACGCCAGCAGATGGCAACGCTCCCGGTGGTCATCGGCGTGGACGCCGCCGTTTCGAGTGACAGCACCGCTGCCGTCGCGGTGACGCTGTACCAAGAGACGGTCATCGAACTGGAAACCCACATCTTCCTACCGCCTCAAGACGGCAAGATGGACTATGCACTCACGCTCAAACCCGCCTTGGAAAGCCTGTTCCGACGGTATGGGGTGGTGTGTGTGGCTTACGATATGCACCAACTGCATGACTTCATGACCCAACTCGGTAAGGTCTACAGTGGCATTCCTTTGTATGCCTTTGGACAAGGGGCGGAACGTCTCCAAGCCGACACCGCCCTGCTCTATCGCATCCACCAGCGCCGTCTGCGCCATGCGGGTGACCCCACCTTACGCCAGCACATCCAGAATGCGGATGCCAAAGAAGAACTGGGTGGGGAAGCCATCCGCATTGTCAAACGTAAGGCGGGCAAAAAGATCGACGGTGCCGTCGCGCTCAGTATGGCAGCTTACCAGATCAGTCTGATCGCTGAGGCGGGTGTGGGGGCAACCGTCGTGGTGGAATCCTTGCATGATCGGTTAGGGTGGTAAGGGAGATGCGATGCTGGATACCCTAGACACCTTACGCCCCCACCTCTACGAGGCGGTTTTGTCGGAAGCCCTTGGTCAGCGTCTGCCCACTGAACCGGGCTGGTTGCCCTTAGGCAGTCTGGGGCCAGAGACGTACACCGGGCTGAGTCGCCGTCAGATCAATGACGAGGTGCGCCACTACTACCACAGTGATCCGACCTTACACTACATGGTTGAACTGGAAAATGCCTACACCTTCTCACGGGGGGTGAGCATCCAAGCCAAAGACCCGGAGATTGATGCGTGGTTGCAGCGGTTCTGGCGACATCCCAGCAACCGCGCCAGTTTGAGCGCCGCCAAAGCCCAGTGGGAACTCAACAAAGAACTCCAACTCGAGGGCGAGTTGTTTTTTATTCTCTACACCTCGACCCTGACCGGACAAGTCACGGTGCGCAACCTGCCTGCCCAACAGGTGGCGAAGGTCATCTCGGCCAAAGGGGACCGCCAACTCCAGCAGTATTATCTGGCCGACTTCACTGGGCCACAGCAACACACCGAACGGTATCCCCTGCTGGATTACCGGGTGGCCGACACGAAAAAAACCCTGTCCCAGCCGGACTTCGCGGGTGAACACACCGAGGTGGCGATCTTACACGTCCTGTCGGATGCAGTGGGTGGACGCGGCCTTTCACCCAAACGTACCTCAATCCGCTGGATCAAAGCCTTGACCGGGTTTATGCAGGATCGGGCCGTGTTAACGCTGGCGGGCAGTACCTTTGCTTTCAAACACAAGATCAAAGGCAACCGCCAAGCCTTAGAGCTGGCACTGGCGCGGTGGGGAGCGTATGAAACCCAACTCAAATACGGCACGGACGGCAGCGAACGGCGGCAAGGGGGCAACACCTTCATCGAAAACGAGGCCGCGAGTCTAGAACAACTCAAGTTCGACACGATGGCGGCCAATGCTTACCAAGACATGCGCATGTTCCGCCAACTGGCCGGGATTGGTTCAGGGGTCTTTGAACACTACCTCGGTGATCCTTCGACGGGGAATCTTGCCACCGCCACCGCGATGGAACTGCCCATGCTCAAACTTTTTGAGTTCCGCCAGCAGTTCTGGGCGGATGTGCTGAGTGATCTGCTTCACTATGTGCTGCTGCAAGGGCTGCGTTATGGTCGTTTGGGTCGCAAAGCCCAAGTCGAGGTGGATCAGTCGGGCGGTTATCCGATGTGGGTGGTCGAGCCGCAGGCCGGGGCCGATCTGACCTTGGATGTGATTTTCCCACCCATCGTGCAAAAGGATGTGGCCGTGCAAGCCAGTGCCCTCGCCCAAGTCGCCGCAGCCGAAGCCACCACCGGACAGCAGATGCTGCCGCCTGAAAAGAAAGCCGAGGTCGCCATCAACCTCTTTGGTGGGGATAAAGACAGTGGGGCCTTGGTGGATGCGCTCAAACAACAGCAGTTCCAACTGCCCAACCGACCCACCCCGCAGCCGTCCACAGCTTCTGCGAGCAATGGAGCGTCAACGGCGGAAAGCCATGCCCTACATGAGATCACGGGTTCTCCCCTCCCTAAGCAGGCAGCCGAGGCTGTGCCACGCATCACCAAGGCGGAGGTGACTCAGGCGCTGCAAAAATGGGAGGAGCTGCTGCCATTAGATGAACTGCTGGTCGAACTGGGTGTGTCAATGGAGGATGTGGATGCCTGACCCGATGCAAAACGCCGAGGATCGCCGTCGGTATGCCAACGCCCTGCGACTGGTGAGTGAACGCCGCATGGCCGCGCTCACCCAGCAGCTCGTGGACGGCCAGATCAGTTTGCAGGACTGGCAGCTCGCCATGCGGGAGGAACTGCGCCGTTCGGCCTTGGAGCAGTACCTCACGGGTAAAGGCGGCGACCCCGCCAATGTCAACCCCACCGACTATTTGGCACTGGGGCCGGAACTGCGCAGTCAGTACCAGTATCTGAGCAAGTTTGCCCATGCCCTTGATGCCGCCGCCCAGCAAGGCAAATCACTGGATTTTGCCGTCCCGCGAGCCAAGTTGTATGCCAAAAGCACCCAAGCCATCTTCTGGAAAAGTGCCATTCCGGTGCGCCTGCCCCAGTATCCCCGTGACGGTCAGACCGCCTGTCGGGGCAACTGCAAGTGCCGTCTGCGTGTCCAGTACGAATATGGTGACGGGGGTGCGGTGGTTGCCACGCTGGTGTGGTGGCAACTCTCCCCGGCGGAACACTGTGAAGACTGTCTGACACTGGCCCGCACATGGAATCCCCTGCGACTGGCGACGGCAGGTACCCAAGAGAGTGATCTGGCACAGGGCATTGAACTGCTCTTGCTGGAGACACCGACGCTCAATCCAGTCAGCACCGAGTTGTATGCGATCTATGGCCTGTGTCATCCCTTAACACGAGTGGAGGTAAATCCATGTTAGTCAATGTTCAAGAATCCGGCGGTTCGCTGGATGATCGGATCGAGCGGGTACAAACGGCATGGCAGGCCTTACGCGGTGAAAGTCCGGAGGTCTGGTCGTATGTGTGTGATGTCTTCCCCGAAGCCGCCTTTGTCAAATACGGCGACTATGCCAATCCCAAGTATTGGCGTGTGCCCTATACACTAGAGGACAGCGCTGTGACCTTTGCGCCACGTGAGCAGTGGGCATCCTACACACTGGATTATGTCCCGGTGACGGCAGCGACAGAAACGAGTCCCACCGCAGCCACCGAAACGGTTCAGACAACCCCTGTCCAACTCGCAACACCAGACACGTCGCCAGTGGAAGCCGCCACCCCCGCACCGACCCCTGAGCCAAGCCCATCAGTCGAAGTTGTTGGAGTGGAAAACGCAGCCGAGATTACCACGGTCGAAGAGTCCTTCACCGGGTTTTTGGAGGCGGTGGGCAAAAAGACCGAAGCCGTCATCATCGTGCAAGGCGAATCCGCCAATGGACGGCTCTACACCGAAGCCGCCCTGCACTCCGGCATCCCGATCTTTACGGGTCGTCCGGTCTTTGCCGATCATCCCACCTCCGTCGAAGAAACCCAACGGCCTGAACGCTCGGTGCGGGATGTGGTCGGACGTTTGGGGCAAGCCTATGTCGGACAGGACAAACACGGCGAACCGGCCCTCCGTGCCCCCCTCATCATTTCTGAGTCGGAAACCGGGTTACGCACCAAGATCAAAGAAGGTATCTTGGGAGATTTGTCTATCCGTGCCCAAGGCTCAGGGCGGCGCAATGGCGATGGCATGTTTGTCGTGGAGCGTTTCCTTGCCCATCCGCATACCTCAGTGGATTTGGTGACGGTGGGTGCGGCGGGTGGTTATGTAGACTTAGCCGAGAGCCTGCGCGAGACGGAAACAAACGAAGCGACAGCGGACGGCAACACTGCCCCTTCACCCGATCCCGTCGCTGCTGTTTCGGTCGAGACCACTAGTCGAGTGATCCCGGTGCAAGAAGCCGAGCCGTCGGCTGAAATCCTGCTGCTGCGGGAATCGCAGCGGCAGTTGCTCGAAGAAAACACCCGGCTCTTCCGCCAAGCCCGTTCGCTGGAAGGTGGGCTGCACCTCCAACGCCTGCTGCGGGATTCGACCCTGCCCACCCCCAGCCGTCAGCGCCTCGTGGAACAAGCCAAGTCACTCATTGAAGCCTACAGCACCCACGGCAGTCCCCAAAGCCCGGAACAACTCCAGACGGCCTTGGCGGGATTAGTGGAGGCCGAAAAAGCCTATCTCGCCCAAGTCCTGCCGCATGGGGTGGTGACTGGATTGCACGCCCCCTTTGGTGAAGAGAAGACCGTCGAAAACCTGCTGACCGAAGCCTTCAAAGGCCTCGTACCAGATGCACTCTTAGGGGTGGCCGTGCGTGGTCGGCACGCCGTCTAAGTCACCTTTCATTCCCCAGCCGTCGTTCTCAACAATACGACGGTTGGAAACCGAGTTCATGAAGTCGAGAAAGGAAACAATTCAGTTATGGCAACCAATGTGAAGTATGACCGCAACAGCAATGTGCGCCTGAAACTGGCGGTTGGGGCCAGTCAGAGCAAAGGCAGTGTGATTTTGCTCAACCAGATGCCCGTCTTTTTGCTGGAAAACAGTGACAGCGCCAACCAAGCCAGTGGTGTGCTACCGGGCGTGGGTCTGGTCGTCGAACTGCCTGTGACCGGGGCCGACAATGCCGGAAACGTCGCAGTCGCCGTCGGCCACAAGATTTACAAAGACGGCACCCAGTACAACCGCGACGCCACCAATGGCGTGCTGATCGGGTACGCGCTTGGGGCGGTCACGTCCGGCGCCACTACCGCCATTCAAGTGGCCCTCATCGCTAGTTAACCTTTTCAACCGCCGTCTTAAGTACGGCTGGTTGTGTTTGGATCGTTCGTTTTGAGTAAAGGAGTCTTTGGAGATGCCGGACACCGTCTTGATGGATGCCATCGAAGGCATTATTGAAACCGCCACCCACGCCGCCGAAGCCGTACCTGCTGCGGCGCAAGGAATCCAAGAGAGTAGTGAACCTGCTGGCGTTGCTCCCTTGGAAGAACTGGGACGGTATCAGGGGGAGCAGCTTGACCCCCAGATCCTGCTGGCGGGAGAGGGTTATCACTTCCAACCCCAGCGCCAGATGTCCCCGCAGTATGCCATGCGACTGGCTGAAGTGGCGACAGGGTATAAGGCCGTTATCGCTGGACGGCGGGGTTTGCGCGGCTGGTTTCAGGAAAGCATGATGCGAGCCGACTTCCCCGTCCTGCTGGGTGACACGCTGGATCGGCTGGTGTTAACCCGTTATGCCACCTATGCCCCCACCTATCGCCAGTTCACCCGCCGCCGGGTCGTGCCCAACTTCCGCAGTGTGGGTGGGGTGCGACGACATGGCGGCAGCCGTCTGACGCAGGTGGCCGAAGGTAATGACTACCCCGAAGATGCGCTGAGTGAATCCAGTTTCACCTATGCCATCTCCAAGTATGGCAAGAAGTACCGCATCACGCTGGAGATGATCGTCAACGACGACACCCAAGCCTTTGCCGATCTGCCGGATGAGATGGCCCAAGATGCCATCCAAACCGAGATGTTTTTGGTCTCGGCCCTGTACGTCGCCAATGGGGTGCTCTTCCAGTCAGCGCGTGGGGCCAACATGAACAATCGTGGCACCGCTCTGCTGACCATCACCAACATCGAAGCCGCGGTTAATGCGATGGTCGTCTTCACCGGGGATGGCAACAATCCGCTCAACAACACGCCGATCTATCTGGTGGTGCCGCCCTCGCTGCGCATTAAAGCCTTCCGGGAACTCGGTGTCTTGACCCTCTCCGGCGGCAGCACGGTGACACTGGCGGGTACGACCAATGTGCTGGCGGGTGAACTCCAGATTGTGGTGGATCCCATGATCCCGATCCTTGACCCAATCAACGGCAACACCAGTTGGTATCTGTTCTCCGATCCGGCGCGGCTGCACGCCGTGGAATACGCCTTCCTTGCCGGCATGGAAGAGCCGCAAGTCTTCATGCGTTCGCCCAATGCGGTGCGCGTGGGCAGTGGCAGCGAAAACCCCGCCGATGGCAGTTTTGAAGACGACTCACTGGCTTACAAAGTCCGCCATTTCTTGGGCGGTGCCCACACCAACCCGACGGGTGGGTGGAAAGGCTGCTGGTGGAGCGACGGCACGACCGCGAGTTAGGCGTGGTCTAAACAAGCGCCAAGTATTGAGACGAGTATTCGCCGTTTTGCCGACGGCGAGAAAGGAACAACCACCATGCCAATGTGTATCAACTGTGGCAGTGACAAGGTCGAACGTCAGGGGGATGACTTCACCTGCCACAAGTGTCAGTTTCAGTGGGATGTGGCCTTTGAACAGGCCAACAAGGTCTATTTACGTGCGCAGGGCCGTCTGCCTGCGACTTCGGTGTTGGAGACGCCGTCTAACGCCGAACAGGGCGTGTTAATGCCGTCACTGAGTCAAGCGGGAAACGCCAGTCTGACGAGTACGGTGGCTGTAGCGACGGCTGACCCACACGCCGGAGATGGGCCATCCCCGTGGGCAGCGGTGATGAGTCCGGCGACCCCGCCGTCGGGGAGGGTAGGTAGTGACGCAGCGGCGACAGGTGTGCAGGTCGAGCCGTCCGAATCCATTGGGGGTGATGCCGGGCCAGCGGGTGTGGCTGAAGCACCCAGCGCGGCTCCCTTGCCCAAAGCCGCCCAATCGCCGTCTACCGCCAAGTCGAAAAAGGGTTAACCCACCATGCCGACCTATGCCGAACAGGATGGCAGTGGTGTGCCCGTCGGGGTGCTCAAGTGGCTGCAATATTACACCGACATCACCACGCTGGATGCCACCACCGAACCCACGCTGGCGCAGGCCCTTGCTACGCTCGACCAGATCGAGGCCGAGATCAATGGGGTCTTGGCGGCGGAAGGGTATACCGTCGTGCCTGCCACCGGGTCGGCCAGTGTGAACTTGCTGCGCGGGTATGTTGAGACGGAAGGGGCGTACAAGCTCTACACCCAAGTCTATGGCCCGAATGCCTTGCCTGAAGCGGTTAAGGCGTGGCATGAAGATTACCGGGCTTTTCTATCACGGCTGCGGCGGGGGGAGCAGTATCTGCCTGATCAACCACCCCAAAGTGAAGATGAACCGCTCTTTGGCAGCGTGCGTCATCCCGAACGGGACGATACGTTCACTTTCCGCTGGCAGCCTCGGGACTGGGACGAGCCATGACTAAACTCAACCAACACGGCGTACAGGCAGATTTTGATGCAGCCGAGCAAGTCATTCAACGCACGGTGGATGTGTTTGCCCACCCGGTGGTGAAAACCGGGATCAACGAACAGACGGCCCGCGCCGTGACACTCACCAAAGACTTTTATCCACCCAACGGCCCGCGTTATCCGTTTGGGTTTGCCACCACCAAACAGCGTCGTTACTACTGGTGGCGGGTCAGTCAGGGCGGGATCGCCGTGCCCTATCGCCGCACCTTCAGGCTGCTCAAAGCCACCACCATCCAGCCAGAACAACTCTCGGCGCGTGGGTTTGTGTTGGCCGTGTCCATTGATCGTCGCATCGCTGCCTATGGGCCGTATGTCGTCGCCGACAGGCAGTTGCCCGGTCACTTCAACACGGGCTGGCCCAAGCTGCACCGCTATGTGCGCGATCAAGTGCCGGGCATGGCCAAACAGGTCGGTGGGGCATACGGGCGCACCGTGCGGGGGTATCTCATCGAAGGGCAGGTGCGCCGATGAGTCTGCCCAACTTCACCCGGCTGGCTTTGGAGCGGTTTCAACTGTGCAACCGTGAGATTCGGCTGGGCACGGAGTTGCTTTATCCGTTGGCGGACTCGGTCTATATGACCACCCCCAACTTGGTGAAACCGACCCATGCCCAATTGCCCGTGACATGGGTTGAACCCCAACGGCAACTCGCCGTCAAGACGTCGGCAGGCATGGTCGAGTTCACGCGCAACTTTGTGCATTTCACGTTGGTCAAACCGTTTGCCCTCAGTCGAGACGGGGAGGAACGCATGGGGTCAGCCACCCCCCTCGAAGGCACCGACATCGAAGCGGCCATTCTCGACTACTACTTGGCTCATCCCCGTTTACACACCAGCACACTCGACGATCTGGGATTTTTGAGTGGCGGGGTGGTCATTCGGGAGTCGGAGATCACCACCGTCAGCAAAGACCCCAAATATCCCGAATTCTGGGCCGTACTGGTGACGGTTGCCTGCACTTTCAAATATGGCATTGCCCACAGTCGGGTTTAGTGACAGGGGACACCCCCTCAGGAGGATGAAATGACCGAACTCATGTTAGGCGGCTCGTACCGCTTGACCCTCGCCAAACGCGGCAGTTCAGCTGGCTACGCTGCCGGATCACAGGGCACCGCCCTTGTCAATGGCAGCACGAGTCACTCGTGGAGCATTGATGGCTGTCGCCTCAATGAAATGAATCGGGCCAGCCCCGGCACGCAGACATGGCAAGCCGGCGACAAAGATGTGGGCTACCGCACCTATGGTCGCCGTCGCATCAACTCAATGAAGTTGACCAGTGACTTGATGGATCGAGACTTAGCGGTTGCCATCGTCAATACAGCGGTGGATGCCACCAGCAACAGCCGTTATCCCCAGTACAGTTTGGATACTGCCGTCGTCAATGCCCCGGACATGATCGCCATCCTGACCCAAGAGGCCATGCTGCGCGGGGCGGTGCAGACCAAATACTTGCACTGGCTGTTCCCCTTTGTCAAAGGCGATGTGTCCATCACCAACCCGACCTTCCAACAGAAGGTCAGTATTGAATTCAACTTCGACATCCCCGCCGATGTGGGCCGCAATATCTTTGGGCAGTTGTTCCCCGCGGCGATGAGCCTGCCCGACGATGGCTTGTTGGGCCATTACTTTATGGAGTCGGATTATCCCATTGCGCTCACCAGCTTCCGGGGCGATGGCAATGAAGACACGTTTGTCACCCAGTATCTGCCGGTATCGAACGAAGTCACGGCGGGGGCGGCCTACAACTGGAGTTTTGTCAACGGCACGGAAACCCAGCCCACCAGTGTCAGCACCACCACGGGGGATGTGGTTTATACCGCCCCACCTGCCGCTGGGGCATGGGGGGTGATCTTGTACGGCACGCGCTATCGCTTGCCCGCAGCCTAAGGCCCGTCGTCTGAGAAATGGAATGGCGGGTGTTCTCGCCTGAAATTGAGCATGTGGAGGATTGTGAGATGCCGAGTTTTGAACTGACCCCTAACGATCCGCGTGTAGGTCGTCGCACCCCTGAGGGGCGGGAATGGCCGCAGGTGGATATCTTGGGCCAACCCTATGAGCGTTCGCAGGGCGGTTTGACCACCCGCGCTTTGGGCAACGGCTATTTTGTGGTCGTCCCGCCCGGTAAGGACGGCGAGCTACAGGTGACGCTGGTGACAGAGGCAACCCCTCACCCACCCAGCACCCCGCTCGAATTCCCTACCCTGCCGCTGCTGGAGGAGGACGAACCGGATGCCGCAGGTTAATGGCAAGGCCAAGATTGGCCTAGACGCCCTATATACTGACAACGTGCCAGTCTTGGAAGGGCGCGTGATCTTCCGGTTTCGGGCCAACTCCTTTCAGAATCGTAAGGCGGTGGATGTACTGGAAGCCGCCTTACGTCCGCTGGTGAGTGATCCAGATGCGTTGGCGCATGTCGGCAACTTCGCCTTTTTGTTCACCATGACCGAAGCCATTGAGTTTGGCGACGTGCAAGGCTCACTGGCGGCGTTTCGGGATTGGTGGCAAGGGCATGATGAAAAAGACTTGTTGGCGGCGTTTCAGGGCTATCTAGCCCAAGAACTACGGGTGCTGAATCTGTGGGCCGATGCCCACAATGATCGCCTTGAGGAGTTGATCCCCACCGAACGCCGTCCGCGTTTCATGCGCACGAAGGAAGAATTGGAGGCGCTGGACGATCCGGATAGCCCTTTGCCCGCAGCCGCCGGGAATGGCACGAGCGCATCCTCCGGTGGGCCGAAGACTTCAACCAGCGCGAAGAGTTAAGCGACGCGCCACCGACCAAACCGCCCGGTACCACCGCAGACGGTCAGATGGATTTCTGGTGGCCCGCTGACGATGAGGTACTGAAGGCGGGTATGGATTTGTGGCAGCGGCGGGGCTGGGCAGGTGAAGGGCCGTATCCGGATGAAGTGGAACGGTATCTAGCGGAACAGCAGTGGTTTTTTTCACTGCATACCTTTAAAGGCGTGATGGATTGGGAGCGTTGGGCAAGGACAGGGCATACCAGTCCCCACCCACCGCGTAGTAATCCGGATCCGTCGAGACGAGAGTGGTTCTGATGAGTGATGATCTGAATCCTGAAGTCAGAATAAGTGTCATTGCCGACACCGAACGTGGTCAGCAGAGTGTGGCCGCCATCCAGCGACTCGTCGCGGCGGCACGCGCTGAGGTGGAGAAGTTCGCTCAAGCCGGTGGGTTGGGTCGCCTAGCCAAAGACGCGGGCATTCTTGACATCACCAATGACCTCATTGACGAAACCGCCGCCACGCTGCAATCCGCCACGCGCCGCGCGGACACTCTATCGCAAGCCATCGCCGCGGTGGGTACGGAGTCGTCACAGTTTGATCGTTTGAATGACCGCCTGCAAGATACCCAAAGCGAGATTATTGAGGCCGTCGAATACCTGCAACAAATTCCACTGGCCCTGCAAGACGGCGCGGCACAGGCTGAATTACTGAATAAGAGTTTGCAAGCCACGTCTGAGACGGCGGGGGTGGTAGGCTCAACAGGCACAACTCCACGCGGTAGTGCCCCGCGTGCCATCAGTGGCGCAGACAGAATCGGTCAATTTGAACGGCCATTGATTGGACTCACGGGAGCAGCCAGCTTCTTTGGGTTAGATCAAAGTAGTATTGCCGCCCAGTCTTTACGCGGAGTTTCTGAGGTTACTGGCTCGATTGAGGCCATTGGTCGCCTACGTGAATCAGTGACTGAACTGAAGCCGGGTAGTCTAGCCTCGGCAGCCGCAATGGGTGCTTTGGGTGTGGCGATTGTAGCACTTGGCCCCCTCGTCTCAGTCCTTAGAGATAAAGCCAATGACGCGACTGGGCCATTTCGTGACTTAGCCGACAGCTTTGACCGCGAACGCGAACTGCTGGAATACCGCAAACAAATCTCCGGGCAAACCCAAGAACAAATTGCTGCCGAGATACGCAGTCAAGAGGATTTAATTGCTCTTTACGAACAACAGGTCAGCAAATCGGAAGCAGCAATCGCTGGCTCTAAAGAAGTGGGTGACAAACTCATCGGTGATGTGGGGATTATTTCCGATGCCCTCACGGGTGCGCTAGATTTAGCTGGATATGACGCCGATGTTCTCGAAAGTAAACTGCCCGAACTCCAAAAGAATTTAGAGACGGCTCGCCAAAAACTCGAAGCGCTGAATAGCCCATTGATCCAACTAGCGATTGCGGCTGATGCTGACCGCGAGGTCTTCTTTCAGCAGTTGGATTTTGAACAAAAGCGCCGCGAGTTAATTGAAAATGGCACCAAAGAACAACTAGAGGCAGGCAGAAGAGCGCTTGAGGGTGCAAATAGAGATATAGATGAAACTCTGCCCAATTTTGCCAACGACGTTGCGCTGGAAATCCAACAGGCCTTTTTAGATGCGGGGTACACAGGCAATATATTTGATCAGAAGTTTCAGGAACTGGGTGGCAAGGATAACAAAAGTACCGTAGAACAAGCGCAGATTGCGGCTCAAGTGGCGCAGATTTACGGCGTTGAGATACCCACAGCCGTCCAAGACAATCTCGACATCATCAATCAAAAGCTGACTGAGCAAAAGAGGAATAACGAGGAACTAAAGCAGGTCTACAACGACCAAGCAGTAATTACAGCCACCAGTCAGCGTACCGTCAACGAACTCATTCCAACATTACGCGACTTCTTTGACGTCATGTTTGACGGCCAGACAGCCGAAGAAGAGCGCCAAGCCGCAATTGTGGCAACCACCAGCGCCACCGAGGAGGCCGCTGAAGCCGAAACCAAACGTGCCCAAGCCTTACTCGACGATGCCGCGAAAACCTCCCAGTCCATTCAACAACTGGAAGCGGCCCGCGCCCAACAGCTTGAAAAACAGCGCCAAGCCGATGCCGAAGCTGCTGTCATTGCGGGTTTTCGCTCCCAAATTGAAGCGGCCAAAGAAGCCGAAGCCGTCCAAGCCCGTAACAACAAAGTCGTTGCCTTGCAGCAGGAAGCCCATACCAGCGAACTTGAGGCCCTGCAAAAACACGAAGCGGCCAAAGCCAAAACCCAAGCCGACTTTGATCTCCAACAGCGCCGTCGGGAAGAGGACTTAGCCGAAGACCTACGCCAAGCCGAAGAGGATCGGGATGTGAAGTCCTATCTCCGTATTGAGCGGCAAGGGGAGAAGGAACTGAATCGGGCCAAAGAGGACAACGACCTGCGTTCCAAAGAACAAGAGACGGCCCTGCGTGAACAAATCCGTGAGATTCGTCAGAATGCCAATGAACGTATCCGGGTCGAGCGTGAGAGTGGACAACGACGGCTGATTCAATCCCAGCTGCTGGAAAAACAACTGGCGGATTATCAAAACAACCGCGCCCGTCAACACCAAAACGACCAGCGCCAAATCGAAGCACAGGGCTATCAGGAGCGCATCACCCAACTGCGTACCCATATGCAGCAACTCACTCAAGAACTGCTGAATGGCCTCGTCATTCCATTACGGGGTGGGTTGGGGGTACTCGGCAATACCATCACGCCTCTCCCTGTGGGAGCGGGGGCAGCCATTGGTGGGCTACGCACAGGCGGGGCGGGTATCGCCGTCACGGTGGCGATTGGGCAGCAGAACATTGGACGGTTTGCCCAAGCCGAGGATATTGCACGGGTCGAACGCCAAAATCGGCAGATCGCGCAAACCGTCGTGACCGCCGTCCAGCGTTCGCGGACGAATACAGGAGCAAGATAAGATGCCCATTCTACGCCTCACCGATCATCGCCTTGCGCCGGGTATTCGCACCGTCAGTTATATGACCACGAATGAAACCCGCATTCGGTTATTCCCCCTGCAAACCGATCAAGGCACGGGTGCACCCGCGTGGAGTGGGCCAGATTACAATTTAGGCATGGTCTCGCCCCGGTATAGCCGTTACCGCATGGATGCCAATCAACAGGAAGTTGGCGACGGCCCACTTTTTTGGGATCCGGTCTTTGGCTTTTGGACAAACGACATGTTGGCCTATGTCAAGACGACTTTCCCCCACAACGGCCCGGTCACCGTCATGGCTTACGACCCCCAAGCCACCCCCATTTATTTCACGGCCATTCTGCTGCACCCGATTGAGGGCGAACATATGCAGTGGACACCGACAGGCTGGATGGAGATTAAGTTGCGGTTCCGACGCGGGGTGGTGATTCCCTAATGCCATCCCAAGCCCTGACCAGTGGTGAACTCACGGCTTTCCGCAGTGAAGGCCAATTCTCGAATGCGTGGCTGAGTGTTGCGCCGTCTACCACCGTTGGCACCGCACGGGTGAACCAGACGACCTTTACCAACCCCGTCACCCAACTCACCGTAGATAACACGTCGGTGGATTGGTTGACGTATGTGCGGAAAGGCATGACAGTTTGGATTGGTACGACAGCAGGGGCGCGGGATATTGGGGTCTATCGGGTACGTGAGAATCCCACCGCGACGGTTCTGCCCATTGCCGAGATGTCATCGGGTGATCCGGGGTTGCTGGCCCTGCCCACCCTACGACCACTTGCGAATGATGCGTATATCACCATCGTACAGGATTACAACCTGTGGAGCATCTTCCCACGTATCAGTGGCGGGGTGTTCACCAAAGACTATGACGATGCCTATACCGACCAAAACGAACTCGGCGGCGAGATTCCCGGCTATATCCTGATGGGCAACCATCGGCGCGGGCGTATGTCCGGCAGTAGCATCTCATTTGATTTTGAAGCCGATCCCCAGTGGTTTGAGGTCATTGGCACAGCCGATTGTGATTGGGCGTTCCAAAACGGAACCCCTTCGACGGCGACAGGCGTAGGCCCGCATACGGTCAGTTTCCCGGCGGGGGTACATGAAGTCGCGTGTGTGGCGGTCAGTGACAACGGCGGGCAAGCCAGCGCGACCCGGTGGGTCTTTGCCCATGACTTTGCCAGCAACCCGCCCTACTCGGTGAAAGTCCTGAGTGGCCGCACGACGAAACAGGGCCGCCGTCTGTCGCTGGAAGTCATCGGGGCGGATTTAAATGACACCGCCCTGCAAGCGGGCACAATGGTCATGCTCTGGGAGGAGCTGTATTTTGAAGGCGGGGCGACCCTCGACAGTGCCTGCACGCAGCTCGTCGGCTGGATTGAATCCGTATCCGGCGGCGGGGACTCCGGTGTACCCGTCTATCGCGTCGAGGTCATGCAAGCCCTGCACCGTCTGGAGCAGATTCGCGGCTTTAGCCAAGTGCTGACGGCTACCGCCAACCCCACCAACTGGCAGGAAGTCAGCCCGACCTTATGTCATTTTAATTTTTATCTGTTTTATCTACTTTATTGGCATACATCCCTGCTGCAACTGTTTGACTACGACGCCCAGAGTTTTGTCGAAGTCACCATGAACACATGGGCCAACGATCCGGGGGACTGGTATACCACCATCAACCGTCTCGGCTCATTTGTGAGTGCTGAACTCGGACAGGCCAGCGACGGCACGTTGTATCTCCGCCGCCAGCCGTCCCTCATGAATAACACCGAGCGGAATTTATTGACCGAGCGGGTGACGTTATCGGTGAGTAGTACGACCTGCGATTTGCTGGTGATCCCCGACATGGAACGCCGTCAATTCC
The DNA here is from genome assembly GCA_024434115.1 of Chloroflexota bacterium. Lineage (GTDB taxonomy): Bacteria > Chloroflexota > Anaerolineae > Aggregatilineales > J027 > CFX10. The sequence goes on along the minus strand of QMIT01000017.1, from coordinate 15,094 downwards.
CTGAAGTGGGCCAGACACAGGGCTTTGCCTTTCAATACAACGTGATTACCGGACAGCGCACGGGCCTCAAATCTTATGCCCCCGGTGAAGTGCCGGGGCAAGGCGGGCGCACCGAACAGATGCCCGATCAATGGGTGGCCCACCCTGACCATCTGGATTTATTAACCGCCAACTATCACGCGATGGTCAACAATCCCTACCCACGTATCCCCATTCAATTGACGCGCTCGAATGCCGTCAATGCGCTGCTGACCGCCCCGGCAGAGATGTACTGGGTAGAACTTGACGTAGACGCGGATCACTGGCCCGAAGGCGTGGCGTATGCGGCGCGGTGTGTGGTAGAAGATATTTCTATCCAATGGAATGAAGACGGCACAAAGGACGCGGCGCTGAACCTCGTCCCTGAAACCAACGGCAACTACGCGCCCGGTCAAGCTATGCCAACCACGCTGGACAATGAAACCGATCCGACCACCGTTCAGTTTCCGTCCATTGATGACATCACGGGGACGATTGAAATTCCCTATGACAATCTTTTGGGCCTGCCCCCGGTCAGTACCCCGCTGGTGACGGAAGAAGAACAAATTTCGGGGGTGCTGTTTGCATGGAGTCCAAACGCCGTCGGGGTAGCGTATAACCCGGCAGTGCCGTCGTTCCTGCCCTTCTGGTATCCCCCAGCAGGTGAAGCCATCATGTCCTTAGCTTTTGACCGTCGCTCCCCTCGTTTCACCACTGACAGACGGCGTGGGGCGCTGCGCGGCTGGATACTGACCGACGATTCGCTGTATAGCGTCGCCAACTTTCTCGCCGCTGCGCCCGAAGTGACCCAACGGCAAAACCCGTTTGTGGGCTTTAATCTCTTGCGTGAAGTGGGCGGTGTCAGTACCGGGGTGGGGGTGTTTGGCGTGGCGGCCTCAACGGTCAGCGGTGACGTGGTGTTGACCTTTGATAGCAGCAGTGACCCGGCTTATACGGTCAATCAGGGAACAGTCGGTGCAGGGGGGCGCACGGGTGACGGCCTGCACAGCGTATCTGATGGCTCCAACATCGTCGCCAATATTCGCATTGATTTGGGCGAGTCCACTACCCTGCAAGCCTTTGAATTTTGGATTAATGTGGTGTTCGACGGTTCGGATGATGAGATTTCAGTCAACGTCACGGGCTATCAGTCCAACGGCTCGACCCAAACAGGCACGACGGGCAACAATCAGCGGACTGTCACTCCCAGTACATGGTCACAGCTCACTTTTTCAAGTCTGAATTGGGCCAATACACGCTATGTACAAATCAACATGCAAAACCCCAACTACGTGCTTGATACCTTCGTAGCCGACGATTTTACCGCTGACACGACCATTTCAGGCGTCGCGGCGGGGGTGTGGTATAGCGCCAACGACGGCGCAACTGGAACCGCGGTTACGGTGGGGGGCAGTCCGACACAAGGCGGTTATGACCCGGATCATTACAACTTAGGCTACCACGTTGCCACGACGGGCGAAGCCTTACGCCACACCACCACGTATACCGGGAGCATGACGACCATCACGGGCATTACCGCAGCGTCAGGGGGAGTCGAATTTAATCTCGTGCGTGTGCCGTACCGCGTCTTAACCTCCACCGCGTCGAATAATTCACCGGGCGCGTTACACGTCATCTGGGGAGCCAATGGGTTGGTGTCGGGCGCGACCTTATGGCGCGGCGTCTTAGACGGCCCGAATCACAGCATGGGCAGCATTACCGACATCACCCCGGTGGTTTCCGGTGTCACCTACCGCCCGGTTGGGCCAGAGTCCCTCGAAACCTACGCGGGGGACTCACGGGTCATGCTGCTGATTGGGGTGCCTGTTGCCGGGGGTAGTCCGGTGCGGCTGCATTCATCCGACGCAGGCGACAATTGGGCCAGTGGCGGGCCAGCCGATTTTGATTTTGTGCGCTGGACGGGCCGTACACGGGCGTGGTTGGCGGGTGATGATGGTATCGGCTTTACCCCCGACCGGGGCATTAGCCTAGAGGACAGAGACGGCGATTATGAGTTGCAACTGGAGGCGTTCCCCTTAATCGGAGTGGAGGCCGTATGACCACTGACCTATTCCTCCAGCAGTTTGAGGATGATTTGGCGAGTGCTTTGACCAATACCTATGAAGCGATTGGGTGGACACAGCCATTAAAAGCCAAACTTGGCAATGGGGCGGGCGTGGTGATTGTGCCTCTGGCTGAAGCCATGTTCCCCGGTGCGCTGTATGCCTACAATACCGACAATGGGGGGCGCAAAAATGTCTTTCAGGTGGTCAACAGTCACGCCGGCCTTCCTTACAACAATGATTGGGCCGAAACGAGAATCAAGCTGGCCTATCCCCCCGGTGAACGTCAATACCTGCACATTGTCTGGATTGACATGGAAGGACTGCTTCAAAACAAAGGCATGTTGCCGCTGCAATACGAACATGAGATCAACAAGTATCTCTCGCCCGAACGTTGGACACCCTTGCGTATTACCCCCGGTACGGGCTTAGGACTGAATCTGATCGGCGGGTGGTTGCAGTCCGGTCGTAGGCTCGTCTATCTGCCCAACACCAGCGGCATCTTGGATATGACCAGTCACCGCCCCGCAACGGCGAATCTGGCCCGCTATTGCATGGTCTATTATGACCCTGATACTGATACCTTTGGCGCGGTGGACGGCACAGACTTTGACGATACCGATCAAGTCGAAAAAGAAAGCCTGATGCCCACTGCCGTGCCTGCCGGGGCGTTGGTCTTGGGTCATGTGCGCCTGCATCACGGCCAGACCATATGGGGTGATTCGGCGATTGTGCGGCCTGCTTTGCCCTTTTTCACCCCGCCGTCCATTGTGCCGCCGCAGCTTGGGGGTGGTGGTTTTGATCTCACCACCATTCAAGGCTTTCTGTTTTACAACGGCCTCAACACTTACCAAGTTCACTGTGTGGGGGATCAAATTGCGCCGCCGACTGCCACTGATGACGCAACTTCAACCCCCCATGCCTTTGGGGTGTTGTCCCTGTGGGTCATGTCCGTTACGGCGGGTGCACCCGAAAATGCCGTCTATATGTGTGTGGACCCAACGGCGGACGCTGCCGTGTGGCTACGCTTGGATGGTACAGGCGGGGGTGGTGGAACGGTCACCAGCGTGGCTTTATCCATGCCTGCTCAATTTGGGGTTGCTGGCTCACCCGTGACTACCTCCGGCACACTCGCCGTCACTTGGAATAGTCAGTCCCAAAACCTTGTATTTGCTTCACCCGATGGGTCAAGCGGCGCACCGACCTTTCGGGCACTCGTCGTGGCGGATATTCCGAATCTAGCAGCCAGCAAAATCACGAGTGGGCAATTGGCTCTGGCACGTGGGGGCACAAACGCCGATTTATCAGCCACAGGCGGCACAAGTCAAGTCGTGATGCAAGAAAACGCGGGGGCTGCTTTTACGGTACGCGCTCTGGTGGCGGCGGATATTCCCAACCTTGCGGCATCCAAAATCACCAGCGGTCAACTCGCATTGGCGCGGGGTGGCACGGGGGCGGATTTAAGTGCAACGGGTGGCAGCGGGTATGTTGTGAAACAAGGGAGCGCGGGGGTGGCCTTTACCGTCGGGGCGATTACGAGTGGCGAAATTGCAGCAGCACTCGCTCAACCGCCTACCATTGGCGGAACAGTCCCGAATACAGGTGCTTTTACCTTCCTTCAAGCCACCAACCGTCTCGTTGTGAACGGAACGGCGACCAGTGGAAATTATGCAGCCTCCATTACCGCCGCCGTCACCAATATCACGGGTATCAACCTCTCACCTGTCATCACTACGAATGTAGATGTGGATTTGGTGGATATGCTGGGGTCGGTGACACCTACCGCCAGTCTCAATGGTGTCTATGGGGTGCGCTTCACGGCCACGATTGCAGGGTCAAGCAGCTTCAATGTCGCATTTTTGGCGGGTATGGCAGGACAAGTTGGTTTGTCGCCGGCCTACGGTGGCACGATTACCTATGCCATTGCAGGCTATTTTGGGGATGTCGTCAAACCCGGCACAGGCACGATCACCAACTCCTATGGGGTGTATATCGTAAACCAAACCAAAGCCACCAACAATTATGGCCTTTTGATTGAGCAGACCACCGGATACGCGATTTATTGCAATGGGGCGGGTCTCGTCCACTTTGGAAGTTCAGTGGATATTCCATCCGCATCCGCATTTTACTTAGGCGACCCCAACGCAGACACCACATGGCGCATTATTCGCAGCGGAGACAACTTGCTCTTCCAACAGCGCGAAAGTGGCAGTTACGTAACCAAGTCAACCATCACAGGTTAGGAGATACAATGGCAAACCCAATTAGCCCCTTAGCAGGGCAACCGCATACCGAAACGGACAAAAAGCTGGAATACGTAAGGCGCTTGGTGCAAGCCATTGAAGCCTTGCGCATTGGCTTTGACCGCATTGATGATTTGATTGCCGAGGCCACCGCGCTTGATTATGCCAACACCACGACGGGTATCACGGATGCAGTGCTGGAAGATAACGAATTTGATTACCTGACCCGTGCGCTGCTGCTGGATGCCATCACCCAATACAATGGCCTGCGGGCTGGACTAACACCGACAGTTCTAGCGGCATTTTTGAGGGTGCGACCATGAGTAAACCACTGGCTGAGATGAATGAACAAGAGGCCAATGCCCAGTTCGCGCAGGACTATGTGGCACTGATTCAGCGATATGAGGCGGCGGGTTTTCAGATCCGACATATCGCGCAGCTGCGTCGTTATGTGGTCATGCTGCTCGAAAACTTGGAAGTCCCGCAAGCGCACCTCACTGCCGACGTGGTGTTTGCTGTTGTGAAAACCCCACTGCCTCCACCCGAGGCGATAGCGCCGTCCGTCGAGGCGGCAAATAGTCATCAAAAATTGGCTGAGGAGGCCTAAATCACATGCGTACTTTACATCTCATTTTTTTATTTGGGCTGGCGATGATGCTGTTTGTGCCAGCGTTCCCAGCTCAAGCGGCGGACGGCACCGGCCAAGCCGTCGCCGATGAACTCGCTGGATGGGTGGTGGTGGTCGGTTATGCCGCCCTGATCTTATTGCTGCTCGCCCTCGTCGGGGTGGGTTTGTTGTCCTTAACCGAAGTGCGCAAGTGGCTGAAAGGCCGTCTCCTGCAACTGGATCGCAGTTCAGTCTGGAACACAGTCGGCGGACGCTTCATCAATGACAGTCTGCGGCAGTTCCAGCCACTGGTGGATGAACCCACCGATCCGCTCATCCAAAGGCTAGAAGCCACCAAATACTTACGTTGGCTGCACAAAAACGGCGTGATTAAGGGCGAGGATTTCAGTCGCCTCTTGGGAGCACTGGTGGCCGATGGGGTGAAACTCACCAACGGCGTGCCCGATGTCGAATTCAACCTGCTCAACTATGACTCGACCCAAACGCAGGGTTGAAGTCACCCAACGGCGCGACTTACGGCACGCATGGCTGACCAGTACCGGGAGGGTGGTGACATGCAACACGTGGATCACATCGAACTGCTCATCGTCACCTCAGACGGCAGGCGACTCAAGTTTGTCGGTCATGGCGAGTTGGTCGAGGTCGACAACCTCGAACCCCACCCTACCCAAATGAGGGTGACGGGCTATATCGCGCCCATCATTGACCGACTGTCGGGTCAAGCAGTGGCCCACCTGTGTCGCGGCGACCCTATATCCATCTATACCCATGTGCGCCGTCCGCACGCGGGTACACCGCACAAACTCATTGCGGTTGGGCCGTGGAAGGGCTATTGGATTTCGGAAAGTGCCATTGAGCGGGTGCGGCCTGACACCCTGCCATCCTTGCCTACTGAGGATGTTTCGGCATGAATCACCTCACGACGGCTCGCCGTCCTGCCGCGCACCGCCTTCCGGTGTGGACAGCCCTCCAAAAGCCGCTGTTGACCTTTGCCCTGTTGACCGCGACGTTTGGACTGGCCCCGCTGACCGTCGGGGATGATTGGCTGACCCTTGACCATGCCGCACGACGGCTGGTCGCGGGCGATTCCCTGTATGGCATTCAAGACCCCCACTTTTATGCCAATCCACCCCACGTGGCTGCCCTGCTTGTTCCCATCACTTATCTGCCGCCCCGCCTCAGTTACGCACTGGTCGCGGCCTTGACGCTTACTTTAACCCTCCTGTTGGTGGGGCGTTGGTGCGAAGAGGCTGTGCCCTTGAAAACCCTGCTGACCATTTTTTCACCGCCCATGTTTTATATTTTGCTGCACGGGCAGATCGATATACTGGTACTGGCCGGGGTGTTGCTGCCGCCGTCGTGGTGGGGGCTGGTCGCCATCACCAAACCCCAGATCGTACTCGGTCTTGTTTTGGGCATCCCCCGCCGTCATTGGGTTAAGGCAGGCTTAATCGTTGGCGTCATGTTGACCTTGTCCCTGCTTCTCTTGGGCAATTGGATCACGGATTGGCTGACCTACGGCAGTCGCTTGACGGCTTATCCCCATAATCTCTGGCGAGGAATGTGGCCCTTCCAAGTGCCCTTGGGTTTGTTCTTTGGGTTGCAGGGCATCCGCTACCACAATGAAAAACTGCTGGTTGCTGCCAGTCCCTTCCTTGTCCCATATGCCGCCCTGTCCAGTTTTATAGGGGTGTGGCTCGTGGCACTCAGTGACCTCAATCGCTGGCAGGCGATGGCTTTATGGGTCGGGTGGTGGTTGGTTGTCCTCGCGCAGCTTTGGTGGTAAACACAAACCGGTGACAGATGACGCTGACCATTGGCATATAGCCAACAACTAACATATATCAGTCCAATTAGGCCGATATGCATGGATTTCTACTGCCGTCTGCTAATCGAACTGAGAGTTTAAGCGGTGGCCTGATTGCGAAAAACTATACATGGTGCAAGTGCTCGCGAAAAGATTTGCAGTGACACTTGATACCCCACCGATGGCGAAATGCGTATATTTGTTGACCCCCCATGAAACGTGATTGCAGGACAATCACTTCAAGCCCGATACGACAATCGGTAGCCCATCTGCTCCGCCCATTTCCTGTGCTGGGGCTTAAAGGGACGGAGCAGCATAGCGATGAGGCATTAATGTCGTGACTCAAACCATCGAAACGCCCCATAGTCCACTAAGATTGGCAAATCAGGGCTGACGAAGGCCATACACATCCAGTATCTGCTCACGGGTGAAGTCGAGGGTCTTCATAATCTTGTGCGAAAAACGCTTCATGAACTCATAACCGAGTTTCGGATCGGCTTCGCACTTGTTCCGTAAACATACCCCATCGAGTGCAATCACCCGTGTGAGTTCCATTGCGCGGCCACTAAACCGCCAAGCATACGGCGAAAAGAGCCATGACCAACCCACCACATCCCCTTCATCGTGGGTGTAGATCGTTATCAGTTGGCCGGGGACGGACATCTCTACTGCTATTTTCCCATAGCGGATGATGAAGAATTTGTTGGCTTCAGCGCCCTCTTTAAAGAGATATTCGCCGCCTTCATACCGTTCATTGGATGCACAACCAGTCAGTAGCTCGAGATAGATTTTGTCTAGTCCTTCAAAGAACGGATGTTGGGTTAGGATTGGTTCAAGGGTTTCCATGTTTTTGTTTCTCCTTCGATTAAGCGTGGGTGCCAAGCGTGGGTGCCAATGAGTTGTAGACGAGTATCATGCAGCCGTGACAATGCCGTCGTGGCGATGTGATGGACCAATACAGAATCTAGCTTGAGGTCTTTTTCGCATAGGGTACGCAAGGCGGGTGCCGCGATTTCAATGACCCGACAGAGGCCGTTCGCCAAAGCGGTTGCCGTGTACTGATAGGGTTCAATCAGGGCCGAAATCCCAAACGGCTCACCCGGATTGATATGCCCGACATAAAAGTCTTTTCGTAAGGTTGGGTTATCCCGATCTATCACAATGTAATGCAAATCAACCAGCCCTTCGACCAAAATGAACAAGGCATGGGCAGGTTGATCCGTCTGGAACAGCGTTTCGCCTTTTGCATAGGCGACCTCATTTGACAGCATGGCAATCGCTTTAAGTTGCGTGTCATCCAGATGGGCAAAAAATGGGAAGCGGCGCAAGAGTTCAGGAGATATCATAGAACCTCCTCAGCAATCTGATCTAGTTTTTCAATGACCAACTGCACTGCACATGGTACAGCCGCCATGACCGATGGCGTTAGGCTTTCACTAAAAACAAATGTGGGTTCGACCTCTACCCCAATGACCCATATGGCATGGGGGAGTTTGGCGACTAGATTACGCCCCATCTCTAAAGCGACTTGGAGCGTGGTGTCATGCGCGGAATAAAGATGCCCAACCGGGTAAGTGGGCAATGATTCCAACGAGTAGGAGTACAGGCTGCCGACGGGTTGCTGGCCTAAGGTGATGGCATCAATCAGGATTGCCGCATCATAGCCAATCATCTGCTCCATGAGGCGCAGCCCGCCAACCGCCAACCGCTCGACTTCCACGGCAGCGGCCATAGAGGAGTGAGTTTCTCCCTCCCCTATGGTTTTAGATCGTTCCTGTAGAGCGCATTCAACATGGCTTGCGACCCGCCAGCCGAAGCCGTCATCACCCAATAGGGGATTCCCCAACCCGATAATCAAGATGCGCGGTTGTGGTATCACACCCCCGGTGAGATGACTGCGCCTGACAGGTCGCATTTCCATCCTATTGCGTCCCCTACCCTTTCAATCCGCAGTGCTGACGGAGGACATCAATGGTATTCCCCGCCGCGTCCCGAATAATCACTTCCAGCGGCATCTGGCCCGGTAAGGAATGTGTGGCACATCCAAAACACGGGTCATAGGCTCGAAAGGCCATCTCAATTTGATTCAGCAGGCCTTCGGTGACGACGGTTCCATGTTGGATAAGCTGCTGGGCAGCCTTTTTGATGGACATGGTGATTGGCGCATAATTGTTGGTGGTGCCGACAATTAAGTTGACGCTTGTCAGGATACCACGCTCATCTGTCCAATAATGATGCGTGAGGGTGCCGCGCGGCGCTTCTACACAGCCAACCCCTTCCGTTGGGGCCTCCTGTGGTACTGTGTGAATTTGGGGCGAGGTAATTTCCGGATCGATGGCAAGTTCAACCCATCGCTCGGCAGCATAGAGCAGTTCAACAAGGCGTGCCCAATGCGTTGCCAAGCGATGATGCACCACCTTGGTATCCCCTGTGGCGGTATAACGTTTAGCTTCTTCAGTCACCAATGTGGCATAAAAACGCTCATATTCCTCTTGAGCGCGAGGGGTTGCCATTCCATCCGCCGCGTTGAGTCGTGACAAGGGCGTGGCGCAGTACACGCCGGAATCCTTGCCGTCCACAAAGCCTTTCCAACCAATTTTCTTTAAATAGGGGAATTTGAGATAGGTCCACGGCTCGACATGTTCCGCAATCCAATCGGTATAGTCACGCGGGTCATACATCCCAATGCGTTCGCCATCCGGGGCTACGATACTGATTTGCCCATCATAGAAATTTACGTGTTTTTTGGCATCCACCATGCCCATATAGTAGGTACGATGCGAGTACGTATCACCCACGACCAAATCCACATAGGCCTGATTGCCCAGAACAATGTCATCAAACAGCTTGAGGCTAAACTGGGCAAACTCCACCGCCCAGCGGCCCATCTGCTCAATTTCCTTACGCTGTTCCTCGGTGATGCCTTTGGTCAGCCCACCGGGGATGGAGGTACAAGGATGCACCTTGCGGCCACCGATCATCTCAATCACTGTATGACCATACTTGCGAGCTTGGATGACCTTGCTGCCAATCTCAAGGCCAACTTTGTGAATGACCCCCAAGATGTTGCGCTCGGCAACCGGAGCAGTCGGCCCCATGATGAAATCCGGGCCACCTAGCGCATAAAAGTGGGTCGTATGGTCGGTGACATAAAACGCGCTGTACAGCAGTTCGCGCAGTTTTTTGGCGGTAGGCGGGGGATCCACATGATACACGGCATCCCCGGCTTTGGCTGCCGCCATATGATGGGCTTCCGGGCACACCCCACAGATGCGGTTGGTCAGAATCGGCATTTCTTCAACGGGCCGCCCAACACAAAACCGTTCAAAACCGCGCAATTCGGGTATTTGAAAGTAGGCATTGGCAACGTCACCTGCTTCATTCAAAAAGATTTCGACCTTGCCATGTCCCTCCAAACGGGTGATGGGATCAATGCTGATGCGTTGCATACTGCTCCTCCTCTTCCAATACCACCGGGGCAGCCCTCAACAACGAATGCGCGAGACTGAAACGGTAAAATTGACCCACTGGGTCGGGTAGAGTATCGAGAATCCGCTCAATTTCGGCTGGTTCTTTACCTTCCATAACCGAAGCAAAGGCGGTCATCAGACGCGCTCCAAAGTCGAAAGCGCCGTCACTTGATCCGTAACAGCCAATACATTGCGCACTGGCGCGAGGACACAAGGCCCCACACCCGCTGCGGGTCGCCGGGCCATTACAGGGGATCCCCTGCTCCAGCAGACAGAGATTTGGGTCAATTTCTGTCAGATGCTGAATGCGGGTAAATTGTTTGATGGTTTTGACATTACGAACGCGGGGACATTCATCACATACCGTCGAAGTGCCCGCCCCAATGACACTCCCGGTTGGCGGCAGGGTGGCGTTCCCATGCAGGGCTTGGATCACTAGATCAACGACCGCTCCTATCTGATGGGATTCTGGCGGGCAACCCGGCATGTAGTAGTCCACTGCGACCACTTGATCGAGGGTCTTGAGGACAGGATAAAACTCTGGGATGTGTAGATTCCCTTCGGGGGCCGCCCACTGAAAATCAGGGCGAAGGCCCATCGGGTTATCGGTACTGATCCCATCGTATACCGCCTCAAAAATCTGCTCACGGGTGCTGAGATTGGCTAGTCCGGGGATACACCCGGCACAAGCGCATGACCCAAAGGCCACCAAAATTTTAGACTTGCGGCGCATCAGATGAGCCATTGCTTCATTTTCGGCATTGCGAATACCCCCATTAAACAACGTCAGGGTAATCGCTTCATCCGGCATCGCCTCGACATCTTTGTATTTGGCGTCCATTGCGACAGGCCAGAAAACGACCTCAAAATTCGCGTCCACATCAAGGATTTTTTCATGGATATTCAGTACGGCGATTTCGCACCCGCCGCATGAGGCCGCCCAATACATGGCAAATTTGGGTTTACCATTCATGCTCATGCCGTCCCCCTTTCTGCTGGTTGCACATCAGCAACTTCGGCGGGGGTTAGTGGCATGGGGAAGCGCGGTTTAAACGGCCCCAATGCGCGGATTTGTTCAACCATATCGGTGATCTCTTGGGCCAGTTTGACCCCTTCGGCAGCACTGGCCCAGACCAGTTTGATGCGTTCTGGTTCGATGCCCATCTGGGTCAAAACTCGTCGCAGCATCAAATAGCGGCGGAGCGTTTTGTAGTTTTGCTCCAAATAGTGGCACTCGCCCGGATGACAGCCCGTGATGAGAACGCCATCCGCCCCGGAAGCCAATGCTTTGAGCACAAAAGTTGGATCAAGCCGTCCGGAGCACATCAGCCGAATCAGCCGGATGTTGGGTGGATATTTGACCCGTGCGGTACCTGCCAGATCAGCCGCGCGATAGCTACACCAGTTGCAGGTAAAGCCGATGATGACTGGTTCAAAGGTGTTGTTCATGCCAGCACTCCTTCCGTAATCGGTGGGCGCTCGATGTTATGCAGCAATAGCCCTTCCATCTGGGCAAATATCTGCTCATTACTGAACACCGTCCCGCTGATAGCCCCTGCTGGACAGGCGGCTACACACGTCCCACAGCCCTGACATAAGGCTGGGTTCACTTCCGTGACCATCCGATCTTCATGGAAGATGATGGCATTAAATGGGCATAGACCATTGCAGATGCGGCAGCCAGAACACTTACTCTCGTCTACACTGGCCCGCACTGGTTCTAGCGCAATCTCTTTTTGTTGAATGCGCCCCAGTACCCGCGCGGCGGCGGCGGCACCCTGTGCTACACTGTTGGGAATATCTTTTGGCCCTTGCGCACAACCCGCGACAAAAACCCCTTCGGTCATGGTCGCTACCGGGTCGAGTTTGGGATGTTTTTCGATAATCCAGCCGTCTGAACTGCACGAGATACCAAACAACTTGGCGACCTCGTGGGAATCACGACGCGGCTCTAGGCCAACTGAAAGAATGACCATGTCTACCGGAATCCGGCGCTGTCGGCCCGCGAGTGTATCCTCGACTTGGATGATGAGTTTGCCTTCTTCTGTGGGCATCCGTGCGGCATCGGTCACTTCCGCCACACGCCCGCGCACAAAAATCGTGCCTTCATCCAAGACTCGTTGATAAAACTCGTCATAGGCCTTCGCCGTTGTGCGAATATCAATATAGAAGTTGTAGACCGTTGCCCCTGTGCGCTCCTTGACCAAGTGGGCAAATTTGAGACTTTGCATACAACAGATGGCCGAGCAGTAGTTGTTAAAGTTCCGGTCACGGCTACCCGTGCAGTGGATGATCCCTACCGTTTTGGGTACGGTGACGCCATCCCGCAGCACGATGTTGCCATTGGTGGGCCCGGCGGCATTGCTCAAGCGCTCAAATTCAATGCTGGTGAAGACGTTCGCCAATCGCGCATACCCATATTGGGCAACACGACGGGCATCAAAGATATCATAACCTGTGGCAAGCACGATGTTCCCAACCTGAAGCGTGACGATTTCATCTTCTTGCTTGAAGTCAATCGCATCGGTAGGACAGAGCTTTTCGCAGGCGCGGCAGGTGCCTTTTTGGAAATAGGTGCAATTCACGTGGTCAATCACGGGATATTTGGGAACGGCCTGTGGGAAGGGCGTATAGACAGCCTTGCGGTAGCCGAGGCCCGCTTCAAAGGTGTCGTCTATGACTTTCTTGGGGCACTTTTCCTGACAAATGCCACACCCGGTACATAGATCGGTGTTGATATAACGGGCTTTCTTTTTCACCGTCACCGTGAAGTTGCCAACATAGCCTGCAACATTCGTGACTTCACTCCACGTCATTAAGGTGACGTTGGGGTGAGACCCAATGGAGACCATACGCGGGGTCAAAATGCAGGCTGCACAATCCAGCGTAGGGAAGGTTTTATCAAACTGGGCCATGTGACCCCCGATAGAGGGTTCACGCTCGACCAGATAGACTGGGAAGCCTGCGTCAGCGATTTCGAGCGCGGCTTGGATGCCTGCAATCCCGCCACCCACCACCAACGTCGCCGGATGAATGGGCACGTGCAAGGGATCAAGTGGCGCATGATGCAGCACTCGCTCGACACCGCCCGACAGAATGGCCTTCGCTTTTTCGGTGGCGGCGTGTTTATCGGTGTGAACCCACGAGGCCTGCTCTCGAATCGAGACCAGTTCACATAGGTATGGATTTAGCCCTGCTCGCTGGCAGGCCACACGAAAGGTTGCTTCATGCAGGTGCGGGGAGCAAGCTGCCACCACAACGCGGGTGAGGCCGAGTTCTTGGATATCTTTTTCAATCAATTCTTGCCCAAGACTGGAACACATAAACTTGTAGTCCCGCGCGATGACCACCCCTCGATCTTTGAGATGTTCGGCGGCCCACTTCGCAACGGCCTCAACGTCAATCACCCCGGCGATGTTGGTGCCACAGTGACAGACATAGACCCCCACACGCTCGGCTGTTGAATGATTGATCTTGGACATCATTCATCCTCCTCTTCGCTGTGGAGCATCTGGGGCATGGGCAGACCCGCTTTTTCTTTCTTCTTGCGTGCGGGCTTGTCTTCTACCATTTCGAGTTCTGGCTCGGCGGCGGGTACCTCAATGCCAATACGACTCAGCGCTTGGCTGGCATTCACAAATTCCTTACCCAGACCCAACACCTCTGGCTCCAAACCAAAAGCCAGCCCCAAAAGCTGGGTGAAATAGAGAATGGGCATGTGATAGTTGGTGTGGAAATGCCGATTCATTTCGGCTTGATAGGCATCCAAATTCAGTTGACACATGGGGCACAAAGTCACCATGAGATCGGCATGATACTGGGCCGCACCATAGACCAAGCGCCGAATGAGTTCGTAGGCGGTAGGCATATTAATTTGGGTCATGTGCCCACCACAGCAGTGCGTCTTGAGTGGGAAGTCTATCACCTCCGCACCGATGGCCTTCATCAACTTGTCCAGCGCAAGGGGATGTTCAACATTGTCCCAGCGATTGTCGCGGTCTGGACGCGCGATCATACATCCGTAGTATGGGGCGATCCGTAAACCCTTTAGGGGACGAACCACCTGTTTTCTGATTTCTTCAATACCGATGTCATTGACGATGATGTCAAGCAGATGGCGTATTCGCACCGTGCCGGGTTGGTAATGGAGGCCACCCGCTTGTAAGGCGTCATTAACCTGCCGATTCAACTGGGCGTTGACCTGCATATAGCTGTCGGTCTTGGCGAGGTTGAGATAACAGGCACTGCACGCCGCCATAACGGTATGGGTGCCGTTGCTTTGTTGGGCAGCTAAGGCCAGATTTCGCCCGACCAGCGCATGAGACGCAAGGTGGTGAATGGCGATGTATTCCGTCGCGCCACAGCAATTCCAATCTTGGATTTCCTCTAGTTCGATGCCGATCAGCGGACTGATGGCGACCAACGAATCTAGGTAGGGCCGGGCGGTGCGTTGTAGCGAACAACCGGGATAAAAGAGCAGCTTCGTCGTCATACCCCCACCTCCAATTCGATGGCACGGGCCAAAATCGCTTGGAGTTGCTCGATTTTCTCAATCCGTTGGGGCGCAAAATCCATGCGGCGGCGGGCCAGCATCCCTAAGCCAAGCGGAACCATAGAGGGCAGTTGCAGCGGGCGATGTCGCAGGTTGTGGCGTGTCGCCAACCCAAGTTCATAACTGCGACCATAACTTTCGATATAACCGATAAACGTCTGTGAAAAATCGGGAGCAGTGGAGTCGTCGTAGCGTTTTTCGCGGATTGCCATACTTTTTAGGGTGTACATTACGTCGGTAATGTGGACTTCTTGGGGACAACGGACTGTGCAGAAATAGCACGATACACAGTACCAAGGGGTGTTACTTCGAA
>QMIT01000012.1 GCA_024434115.1 Chloroflexota bacterium | reverse complement strand
GGATAAGACTTCGCAAAACGTGACTACGCTCACCGGAGGGAATGTTCTCCCACCAATCCAGAATGTCGTCATCACGTTCAAAGAACGCTTTGAAGCCAATGATTTTGCTCGTGCGATGTTCCAGCATGTTCACGGTCATGTGTTTTTCTCCTTTGCACGTCAGTTAAACTAGGTTGTACCGTACAACCAGTACAACCCAGTACAACCGCTCACGAATGCGTTTCCTTGAACCGGGCATAGTTGAGATAACCGCGTGCGTTGGCAAGCTGGGCATCGCGGACGAGATGGGTTTGCGGATAGGCTGCCTTAACGGACTCGTAAACCAATTCTGCACCCCCGCCACACAGCAGCATGACATCCACGCCTGTACCGGATTTCCACATTTCCGCGATGAGGTTGAGTGTGGCGGAGCGCAACGAGGCCAGCGCCTCTTCGACCTCGGCGGACATATCTACCAGTTCGCCATGCGCCCGAAAGGTGCCGGTTCGCAGCGTTTCATCAATCATCTTGAAGGGCATTTTCTGGCGATAGCGTTTTTCGAGCATGGCCGCAATATGGTTATGTGCCATGTAGACCCCGCCTTCCACGCTGCCGCTATCCGCACTGATGAACTCGCCTTCGGCATCAAGGGCAATATCGACGGTATAGGTTCCCACATCCACCACGCCCGTGCGTTTGTAGATATGGTTGCGATTCACCTCGCCTTCGGGGGTCAGGATCACGCTGTAGAGGCAACCCAGCGGCTGTGGCATGACCATCACCTCAACGACATTGGCGATGAGATGAGCCGTATCGGTCTTGATGAGGTGCTGACCGAGTAGCGCCGCTTTGAGATCGTCGCTATCCCCCATATGATCAACTGGCAAGCCCGACGCAATGCGGATATGCACAACCGGTTCGTCATAAATGCCTGCCATCAGCTTACCGATGACGACTTTCATCAGGCGGCGGCGAAAGACATTCCCCAGTGCATCTTCGTTGGCGGTACGACCCCGTAAACGCAACAACTCACCGGGGGTCAGTTGGATGAGGGCTAGATCACCGACGAACCAGCGACCCTCATCATCTTGAATCTGATCACCCGGATGCCGCTCGGCAATCTCATCCTGTTGGAACTTAATCTCGCGGGCATGTCCGCACACCGACGGGAAAACAAGTGCGGTATCCGAAGTCACTGCTTTGACTGCCCCATAGCCCACATCGAGTCCGATGGTGAGCAGGCTGTCTGGGTTAGGTCGTTTGTTATTTTTTGCCATATTGAAAGTCCTTTCTTCTTTATATAGCTATAGAAATGCAAACAGAGCCGACTTACTCCCTAAAGGGGGGTAAGTCAGCTCTGGGATTGCCGTTTTGGTCGAGCAGGTGGTTTTCTACAACCCGTACCACCTCATGTAGCGCAAAGGGGCGTGAACTTTGGTCTTTATGAGATGTATCAAAATATGAGCATTTTTCTGGAAGGCAAGGCCCGACTTATCTTCGAGAACAGCCCGATTCGCGTCATTTTCGCGCAGAAGCAGGGCATGAACGTCTTTCGGGAAGATGCGGCTTTTCAGCATTTTAATGAGCAGCACCTCTCGATTATTTCATCACTGCCGCGTTTTCATTTTCTACTGGATATACAAGACGAGGGCACTTTTTACCTTGCCAATCGCGCTTCACGGGATGAGTTGCGTCGCTTTAGTTCGACCTAAAAGGAGATACGATGGCAAAAAAGATGACGGATACCACCACCTTTCAGGTTCTGGAAAAAGATGCCTATCACGCTTTCATCGAGTGGCCGCTGTTTCTCATTCGTAAGCTGAAGCAGTTGGAACAGCATATTGCGGCGGCTGAGGAGAATCTCAAAGGGACAGGTCAGCGAAAGGAATAGAAATGAGCAAATCGAAGGTGGCTAAACGTTTGGTGATTGTCGAATCGCCGGGCAAAGTTAAGAAAATCCAGTCCTATTTGGGCGATGAGTTTCGTGTCATGGCTTCGATGGGCCATGTGCGTGATCTGCCTACCGATGAACTTGGCATTGATGTGGAAGGTGGTTTCATTCCTAAATGGCAGGCAGTCGCAGGCAAAAACACGGTCATCAAGCGCTTGGTCAAGGCGATGCAGGAGGCCGAGGCCATCTATCTCGCAACTGATCCTGATCGTGAAGGCGAAGCGATTGCCGCTCACATCTTGGCACTCACCAAACTGCCACGTGAGAAACCCGTAATGAGGGTGACTTTCACTGCCATCACGCAGGAGGCCGTTCGGCACGCGGTGGAAAATCCCCGTCGTTTGGATATGGCTTTGGTTTCAGCCCAACACGCCCGCCGTAAATTGGATCGTTTGGTGGGGTATCTGATCAGCCCGATTGCTTGCCGCGTTCTGGATGGTCGCTATTCCGCCGGACGAGTCCAGTCGCCAGCCCTGCGTCTCGTAGTCGAACGCGAACGGGCGATTCAGTCCTTTGCCCCGGAGACCTACTTCATTATTGAAGCATTATTGGGAATAGGGGTATTCAGCTTCAAGGCCAAACTCACTCAAGTGCAGGGTCAAGAGCTACCTCTCAAAGAAGTGGAGTTTGTCAAACGACTGGCCGCGACGTTCAGTGCAGCGGTTTATTGGGTGGGTGAGAT
The DNA here is from genome assembly GCA_024434115.1 of Chloroflexota bacterium. GTDB lineage: Bacteria > Chloroflexota > Anaerolineae > Aggregatilineales > J027 > CFX10. Next base: position 171,967 of record QMIT01000012.1, on the reverse strand, counting down.
CAACACCGAAACCACCCAACGAAAACCACCAGCACCTTTTACGACCAGCACCTTACAGCAGGCGGCGAGCAGCACCTTGGGGTTGTCACCTGAAAAGACCATGCAATTGGCTCAACTCCTTTATGAGGCCTCGCTCATTACCTATATACGAACCGATGCCGTGTTCATTGCACCCGAAGCGCAAACAGCGGCACTAGATTTCATTGGCAAGACCTACGGAGCGCAATATGTCCCGTCCGAGAAGCCGCAGTACAAGAGCAAACCCAATGCACAGGAAGCGCATGAAGCGATCCGCCCAACCGATGTGACCCTCACACCCGATCAGGTAAAGGAGGATATGGGTGAAGGGGCCGCTTTGTATGGACTGATCTGGCGACGTTTTGTCGCAAGCCAGATGGCCGCTGGAATGGACGGTGTACAAACCATCACGGTGCTGGCAGGCAAACAGATGGGTCAACCCTTTCCGGTGAAACTGACTGCCCGTAGCGTGACCCCGCAATTTGATGGTTTCCGGCGAGTGTATCAAGCGGATTCCGATGTGGAAACAGATGAATCAGCCGAAGTGGAAATCACCCTGCCTGTATTGCAGGAAGGCCAACCCCTGACCCTGCAAAAATTGTTGCCCCAACAGAAACAAACCCAAGCCCCGGCGCGTTTCACCGAAGCACAACTGGTACATGAATTGGAAAAACGGGGTATTGGGCGACCCAGCACCTATGCCGCTATTTTGAGCAACCTCAAGTCGCGCGAATATGTACGTTTAGATAAAAAGCGCCTCATCCCTACCGAAACAGGCCTGAAACTGACCGACTATCTCATGGGTGGTTTTGCCACGTTATTGGCCGATGATTACACCGCCCGCATGGAAAGCACGCTGGATGAGATTGCGGCGGGACAGCGCGAAGAGTTGGATGTGCTGCAAGCCTTTTGGGGTGAATTCCAACCCCTGCTGCGTGGGGCGGCGGCTGAAATTAGCGCTTTACCATCCCAAGAAAAACGCCCTGAAGCGCAGAAAACAGGTGAGCCATGCCCGCAGTGTGGCAGTGATCTGGTGTATCGCACTGGCTCAAAGGGGCAATTCATTGGCTGTTCGGCTTTCCCCAAGTGCCGCTATTCGGTGGGTTTGGAACACCAGCCCTTGATGTTACAGCCTGCCAAATCTTAGGGTGAGGTGCTGGGATGAGTTTGCTGCCACCTGACGATAATTGGTTAATCGAAGAGCCGCTGGATGATCTGTTCGATACCTTTGAGGAAGAACCGCCGGAATGGGACTTTGAAGATGCCACGCCCTCCGAACCCCCCGATTTTCCGCCGATGGAGGATGTGCTGGAGCCGTATGCGCTGCCACCCATCCCTTCGGCACAGGACTATTTTGTGCCAGAGGCATTATATGCCGATGAACCGCTGGAACTCCCTGCTGAGGTCTATCCCACCCAGACCACTGCCACTGCATCTGAAAGCCTAGTGATAGAACGGGCAAGCACATGGCGGTTGCAGCAGAGTGGCGTCTTGATTGAAGAGGTTTTTGCTGATACCCCTGATCCGGATCATTATGCAGTAGGCATCATGGAAGTTTGGCACGATCCCCAGACAGGCGACCAAAAGGGGGCGTATTTGCATATGGCGGATGCACCCCATTTGGAACGTGCCGAGGAAATGAGGAACAACATCTACCGCATGGCCGATGAAGCAGGGGTGTCCGATCCCGACTTGGGGAATTTTGCACATGGACTCATCCAACAGCGCGGCGAATGGCAACCCTTGACCGATGCTCAGTGGGAAGTGGTGGACAACACCCTTGCATCGGATACGCCGGACTTCAACGATGAGGCGACATGGGTCACACGTGATCAGCTGCTAGCACAGGCAGTGGCGGTGAGTGGGGCTGAACTGGCCCGTGAGGAAATTGATCAACCCCATGAATTACAGGCCGTCATGCGTGGTTTGGGTTTACAAGCGGTGGATTTTGACCCCGCTAACACGCCGCCACCCTTATTTGATGAAAGCACTAACACCGCCTACTGGATTGGGGTTTATCAGCCTGACCCGAACAATTCTAAAGAGGCGATTACCTCCATCCTCTCGATTCAGCAGGATGAGGCCGGGCAACCGATTGCCCATCTTGCCCCTGTAGCGACTGGGGATTGGGATCATGCTTATCGCACGGCTGAATACCTGCTTAAGGTTGCTGAACGCACACAGGATGTGGGACAGGTGCTGGATACTGCTGAAGGCATGGCGGTTGCTACACAACACCGCGAACTGTGGGATGTAGGGCAAGGGATTGCGGTTGAAAGTGAGATTGCCTTTAGTCCTGTGGGAATGGAGATTGAATAATAACAAAAATCCTTATTTTGGTTTCCTTATCCAAGGTACATCTTTCGATACTCTTGTTGCCTTCCATCCCAACGGAAGATTGGCTAGCTCCATCAAACTTGAATCAATCTGGACAGCTTCGCCAAGTCCGATAATCCGAGCATCTGATGGGTCGTTTGTTGTTCCACATAATACTTGCCAGCCACCATCTTCGGCATCACGGGTAACGTGAAGTATAGGATAGCCTAACTCGAGTATCTGCCGAGTTGTTATCACAGCAATATTGGGCGGATCATCAAAAAACCAGTCGACACTCATAATATCTCTCCATTTGACTTCTTGAGCTTCATTATAAGGCTTTTCATTTCTTCGAGAAGCCAACTCTAAGCTGCTTTTTTGTCAAATCCCTAAACAAGCCCTAACCCTCTCTGTCGCTATGCTCATTCATTATGACTATAGCTGCGATTCGACAATTCCCCAACGATACTTTTGGCGTGCTAGATGAGGTTGGCACGGCACATCTTGTCGCGTTCGATGAGGGTGCGGTCTATGGCGTCGAATTGGCATTTCCCGAAAGTGATGATGACTCTTACCGTGTGGATTTAGTCCGCAGTACCCGTCAAGCGCACGGGGTCGAAGTCGAACAGCGGCTGATGCTGGCGGAGTATGTCAGTCAAACCGAAGCCGAAGAACACCTCTACGAAGCCTCCACCACCCTCTATGAGCAGGGCCGCGCCGCCATTGAGGAGTATCTGCCCAGTCTCCAGAACCAAGCAATGGAATATGCGGCGGGGTACATGGTTGCCAGCTATCCACCCGATGCAGTGTTCACGGGTGAGTCGGTTTCGGTTGCCATTCTCGCGCTTAACGAGCAGGGTGCTGCCAGTGCCGTGATTGGCCGGAATTTATCTCCCCATGAAGCCTCAGCCCTGAGCATGACTTTAGAGGAAGTACAGGCAACAGGTGGCGTAACAATACTGATGGAAGCCGCTGCAAATGAAGCACAGATACGCGGTCATTTGTCAGCCGATCAGCCGCTGTTTTTCACCTCCCCTAACTCCCCAACTTTCTATTTAGACCATCTGGCGGATATGGAACGCGCTGCTGAAAGGGTGATAGACGCTCCATTGGACGTGGGTTGGGGCTGGCATGAAGCGTGTTTTGCTGTTTTGCCGCCGACGCAATCCGGGCAGGTCTATCAAACAGCGCTGCTGGATGTGTACCGCGATGTTCTGAGTGGCGATCTGGCAGGCAGTTATCTGCTGCTGGGTCAGCATAACACCTCGGCAACGGCACAGTTGCAATGTGATGAATTAGAAGCGGCGGCCTTCGATGCCCATGAATCTTCAGAAAACTGGGTGAAATTTGCTGAAAAGCAGGTGGATGACCCCATATGGCAGCCGATGCAACCTGCCCATTATGCCCTATATGAACAACTGGTTGGGCGAGAGCCAATCTCTGATCTGCCCACTCATCTCGAGATGGACCCCTTGTTAGCTGAGGCACTGCGTTTGGGTGGCGAGATTACGAATATCAAAAGAGAGGAACAAGGTATGGCAAATACATTAAAAGCCGAACGGGTGGCGTGGCAAACCGACCTGAATGAACATGTGAGTTATCTCCCGCCTTACGTCATGGCGGCGTATCGTTCGCCCGAAAATGCCACTGGTATCGCGCCGTTGCGTATCCATCCGCAGTCGGATGCCACCTCGCCGATGTACGGGTTTGAAGTGTCGACTCCAAATGATAAGGGTGATGTGACATTGGCGGCGGTTAAAACATTTGAAAGCGACATCCTGCAAAAAGAAGTCACCGAATCTGCCGTCCTCAAAACGTATCGCCCCCGCGACTATGATGAATCCGTCTCCTATCTCGATCCCCGTTCGGATGCCATCGCGGATGCACGTGCCTTGGTTTATGAATGGGGTCGGCACGATCTTGACCATGCAATGGGGTCGGCGCTGCGGCTGGCCCACGACAATGGTTTTAAGGGCAATACGCTTTTTGAACATGGCCCGGCAGATGCTTTCACTATCCCCGACGATGCCCGCCCGATTGCAGCCATTCATCGGGAACGGGAATGGGAACGGGATGCCGAACTGTTTGGTTTGAATGGCTACAAGGTTCCCCTACCTGCTAATGTGATTCATGCCCAAGAGGTGGGGCGCTATGGCGGCGAGGTGGAAGTCGAACCCGGACTTTTTTATGGGATCACGGTCCGTGAAGAAGTCACCGAAGGCAACGAGCAACCCACCTATGTGGTCGAAGGGGCCAAGGCATGGCTTGAACGTGAGACGTTAGAGACCAAAATGGAAACCGTGACGTTGGGGCTAGAATCAGACCGCGCCGCAGCATTCCAAACCGCCCATCAGATTGTGCAATCCCCGGATGTGGCGGAACGACTGGAAACAATGGCAAATCTGGCCCACAACTTGGCCCAACATGCTGCTGATCTGCCTAAAGAGAGAATGCCCACCCCCCTGCATCTGCGCAGTGCAGGTTTATTCCATGAAGGGCCCCCTGATCAGGCACATCATGGGGTAACAATGGATTGGGGAAGTGATGAAGCGGCAGCAATTATGACCCCTCCCTCTACATTAAATAGTTTTGTTCCCCCACGCCTTGATTATAGTCGCATGGTTGGTGAAGCCGCCTACGATCTGCCTTTGGAAGAAGGCTTGGGTTATGAATTTCGGATGCGTCCCATCCCAGATTTGGAAGTCGAAGTTGCCCGTTATGGGGTCGATGCGCTGGCCCTTGAAACCGTCAAACATTGGCAGGCAAACGATGAACCCCAGCAAGAAATTGTGACACTTGGCATTTACTTTGACCGGGATGAAGCCCGCGAAGAAGTGGATACCTATGTCTCTATGGCGGAACGGGAGGGTATTCAATCCGCTATGACCCGTGCATCGATGCTGGCTGATGTCCAAAGTTATCCGGATATGGTGAGTCGTGCTGAGGAATTAGACCTCCACCTCAATCCGGACGTGCGTTTTGGGGAGATGTTTCAGGAAGGCCCGGATGATCCTTTCCTTGCCGAACGGGAAATAAACTATGCGGCCCAACAGTATGCAGCGGATTATCCACCTCACCATGACCTGTCCTTTGAGGTTGTGCCCGTTCACAGCCCGACAGGAGCGTCTTTAGGTCATTCGGTCGTGGCACTGGATGCAGCATGGGAACATGGCGAAACCTCTCGTGATTTGGAAGTGGCCCAAGCAGTCACGGCTTATGAGGTCGCCCAGTTCGACCAGCAGCACGAGGCCGACTTTTACGCGGCATCTCTGCGGGAATACTTGGACAAACGCGATTTGGAGACACAAGGGGCCAATATCGCACCGGCGCTTGAGTTTGTCCAAAGTGTGCAGTCGGTCAATGGGGTCGGTGAAAACAAGTATCTACTCAATCCGTCGGAAGTCTCGCGGGTGGAACAGGATGAATGGGCCATCCAGCATCACATTGAGGATTTCCATCCCATTCCTATGCAACCTGCACCCGAACAACAACCCGTCACGGTGGAGTGGGAACTCTAAAACATGGCTTATGATTTACCGGTACCTCGCCCCGGTAAAAAAAACGGTGGTATCTACTCGGTGGGTTACAATGCGTGGCAGGGTGGCAAGGGGCTGTCGGGTATGTTTGATGCCCTAGAAGCCGAAGGCGTTACGATTCTAGTAGACACCCGCAACAGTGACTTTCGGGGCAGGTACAGCTATGACCAACTGGCACAGACCGCCGCCGAACGGACGGGTATCAATGGTCGCCCGATGCGTTTTGCGCCCCGATCTGCTTTGACTGGCAAACCGCGTCAAGATGAGGAATACACCCCAGTGGGTCAGGCAGATTATGCCGTGATGGACACCCGCCCGGATGCTGCTCATGTCCTCAATGGCATGGTTGAAGCCGCTCATCAAGGGGAACGTATCGCCCTTTTGTGTGCTTGTGCGGATACCTGCACCTGCCATCGCACTCGCTGGTTGGCCGAATCATTGGCGAAACGGGGTGTAGATGTAGGCCATATTGAGCCGGGTGAATTTGATCGGGAACGTTATCGAGAGGAAGGGGTGCAGGAACTCTATCGTATCACACCCCATTCCGAGTTGCCCAATTTGCCTTCCCATAGCGACCTCAACTGGCGTGAACAGGCGGAGCGGTGGAATCAACCAAAAGAATCACAGCCAATCCCCAAAGGGTATCGCTCACCGCAAGCCACCCAACCCATCCCGCCTAATCCCCGTCAAATCCTGATAGCGGGCAGCATGAATGCCAATAATGCCCAGTTGAATTATGCGTCCGCACTGGTGCTGCGGGCTGCCGAAATCGGGGCACAAATCCATGTGGGCGACAATGATCAAGGGGTGGATGCGCGGGTGGTCGAGACAGCCAATGCCATTGGTTATCACGATGTGGTGGTTTGGACAGCGGGTGGCACACCGCGCAATGGCGGTGTTGAGGGTGGGCAAGTGTATCAAGTACCCCATAACTATAAAGAACAAGGCAATCGCTACACCCAGCGGGACCGCACGATGATTCGTGGGGTAAATGATGAAGATGGTGTAGCCTTTTTTATTGACAACGGACACACCCATCACCGCAATGGGCGAATGACTGGGACCGAGGCGGGTTATGTCTTTGCAGTGGAGCATGGCAAAGCGGCCCGCAAGATGTCGTTCGGGCGGCAGCAAGATCGGGAAGCCGAACTCAAGCCGCTGCCGACCTCCTATATACCCCAGTATCGTCCTCAACTGCCGGAATTTGACCCCAGTCTTTTTGAGAGACCTACTCCGCCGATGAATGATCCGACACCTGCCACTTCAGACTTGAGGGAAATAGATTTATCACGCCAACCTCCCAAACCGCTGACCGATGTTGAAAAATGGGGTATGGCACTGGAAACAGCCGAAACATTGGCGGTTGAGCGCGAACATAACGCCTTATACACCCGGCGGCCCGGTCATCGGACAGCCGAAATCTTGGACATGCAGGTTCTACCCATCACCGATCAGAAAGGGGATTCATTGGGTTATGCGGTTGCGGCGGTGGATGTGCGCTGGCGAGCTACACCCTTTAAAATTAACACGGAGGATTGGCGGGGTGCGGATACAGTCAGCGTAACCGAAGTTGCCCATTTCAAACATGAGCAGCAATCCGAGACGTATAAGGATCAGCTACACGGGTTTATGGAAGTCCATGACATGGCGGATGACCCTGCGAAACGTCGAGATTTTTTGCGTGAGGTGGGGCAGTTAAATGGGCTTCGGGCTGGCATCCACACGACCGACCTGATTCGCATGGGTGCAACCCAACTGCCTGACCATAAGGTTGAGATTAGTGCATTACAGGCGGGTGAGTGGGAACTCAAAACACTGAAATTAGGGTTTCATCCGATGGACAAAGATTTACCTGAACCTCCCCCTGAGCCATTCTATGGATTTTCGATTCATGCCGTCCAAACCGTAGATATGGAAGGCCAGCACTTGGGTTATTCGGCTGTTGCTCTGCGTGATGTCTATGCTAGTAACCTGCCTGATGAGTCTGAAATTCAAGAAAGCTATGCGCTGGAACTTGCTCGTTTTCAGAAACAGGATGATGCCCAGCAGTATGCCGATGCCCTGACCCGATATATCGAGGACAAACCGGATTTGACGTTCATTGGCTCGGTGGAGCATACGGGGGGAACACAAGTTTTTCTAAGTAAGGTTGCAGCAAATAACGGCTTAGAGGTCACAGAACAAGCGGTTGAGCGTGAGGCGAGCTTACAGCAGAGCCTCTTCCGATCTGAGCATAATAGCCATCTCCAACCTATGGCCCTTTCTGTTGAACTCAGTTTCCACGACTTTACTCTCTAACCTTCGTGTTGCATTTATTGCATTTGCGTGCTAGTTTAGGAAAACCGAATTAATACTGAAAAGAGACTGTATAATTGGCCCATCGGCGAAGACTCCCTACTGAAGAGGATTCTGCACTGGCCCGCACGTCTGGCACCGTGTTGGCCCACTATGCCTCCGCTAACCGTCCGTTGCGGATACGTGTCACTGAACAAGAACAGACCATTGAGCTTCCACCCGGTGCGGTAGCACTCTTGATAGAAATTCTTCAGGCGATGGCGTCGGGGAAGGATGTGACCATCATCGCTCAGAACGCCGAACTGACCACGGTGCAAGCGGCGGAAATCCTCAATGTCTCACGCCCTTTCCTGATTAAGCTCCTTGAAAATGGCACGATCCCCTATTACAAGATTGGTACACATCGGCGGGTACGGATGGAAGATGTCATATACTACAAAGAGGCGATTGATCGGGAACGTGAGACCGTGCTGGATCAACTGGTCGAAGAAGCCCGGAACCTTGATATGGGTTATTAACTGCCATGAGCCACTATACCGCGATATTAGATCATGTGACTTGATCACTTGATTATCATTACCTTGATTAGTTCTCTCAAAGGAACACCGTGATCAACTTAACTGAGCATGTCGCTATATTGATTGATGCCGATAATACGCAGTTAGGCTATGTAGAACAAATAATGAAGTTATCCGAGTATTACGGAACCTTGGATATCTGCCGTGCCTACGGGGACTGGAAATTAGCCCCACTTTCCTCATGGTATGAAAAACCAGTGCTGGGAGTTGAGTATGTACAGGTAGATCGCGTCGGAAAAAATGCTACAGACCATCGTTTATTGGTGGAGCTTGGTGAAATCATAGCCCCCAATTTTTCTGAAGATAAAGCGGATATCTTGGCACTCGTCTCAAATGATGGTGATTTCGCTTCAGCGTGTCAACTAATCCAAGAGCGAGGTAAACAGGTTATTATTATCGGTGGTCGGGAAAAAATATCCAAAGCCCTGCATAACCTTTGCAATCAAATCTTCTATTTGGAAGATCTGAATGACGAACTCAAGCAGAGACAAAAACACAACCCTATTCCACCAAATCAGGTAAGGGAGTTTTGGCGCATATTGCAGTTGGTCTGTATCAATTTGTTAAAAACTCAAGCTAATTGGATAACCCTAAGCGAACTTGGCATTAAGCTACACGAGTTTGACCCTAATTACGAAAAGAGATTTGGAAAATACCAGCTACTCCAATGGCTACATAATTTTGATTGGTATCTCGAAATTGGTGGTCAAAGGATTCGAAGAAATCCCAAATACGTTCGCTCTTTTCTCTTGGTAATGGCTTATTGGGAGACAAAAAGACGCTTTGATTCAGTGCCCTTAACGGAATTTGGCAAGGTTCTACGAGAGTTAAACAGTGATTATAAAAGCCACTTTGGGAATAGGAAACTATCTGCTTGGCTGAAAGATTATCCAGACATATTCAAGATTAGTGAAGGTTCCGTCACCCTCCAACCATATAGGATCCAGATTTTCGCATAGCAGTGCTGCAGAATCATTATCCTGTATTTAATCATTTTTCTTGACGCCACTCTTTGAAGACCCGCTTTGTAAATTTTCCTTCCTTAGTTGTTGTTTCAGAACATTGCTCATCCGCGCATCCACGCGATAAGCCACTTTTGGCATGGGAGTGTTCTCTCGATGATGCAGCAATTTGCCACGCCGATGGGTTTTCATTTGTGTAACCTTAATGCTCAGAAAATCCTGAATGGAAATTTGCTCACCGTTCACTAGTGCATCCGCCCATACTTCAAGCAATGCTTCCAGCATGGTTTGTACCTCAAAGTAGGTGTGCCCAGTTTTGCGGGCGACTGCCCGAACGGTGGTTTGTTTATTCATGCTCCGGCTCTCCGTAAATCCTTCAAACTCGCATTAAACACCTGATGGTTGGGGGCGACGGCTGCTAAGAGATCATCACTGGCCTGCGCTCGCTGCTCGATGGGTAATTTCTGGCTTTTCTGATAAATGGCATCAAAATGGGCGTCAAGGCTAGGACGCATGGGAGGTCTAGCCTGCATATTGAGTGCGTCAATCAAACGAATCGTGATGCCACGTTCTAACAGTAGCGGTTCACGTTCCACATTATTTTTGAGATGTGCTGCCCAGTCTTTACGCTCATAGAGGCGGGTCAAGCGGCAGGTCAGGATAATCTGGGTGGCATAACCGGGATCAACGTAGCGCGCAAAAAGGGTGGCGTTCCCTGCCTGTGGGGTGATCACTTCGTCCACTGTCAGTAAAGGCCGACTGCGATAGGTGGGGTGGTCTTTGTCCCCATCCTGCTGGGTCGCAGTACCAGAAGCGCGGCTGTAGAACTCAGCAGTTTCCGCATCGCACCCGCCATAGACAATTTGGGTTGCCAGACCTGTAAAAAGGGCCTGTGTACCATCGTTACCATAAATGAGGTGGAACTGCCCTTTGGTTTGGGCGGCAATCAAGATGCTGATCCGCCGCTTACGGACAAGGTTCACATCCGCGACAAGGCTATCAAGCCTGCCGAGTGTCGGGAACTCATCCAAGATGATATTGACAGGCATGGGTAGCGGCCCCTGATTGGCTTCCCCGATGGTATCCAAGTCCAGCATCAGTTTGCGGAGGACTGCGCCCAGATAGGAGGCGTAGACTGCCCGCATCCGTCCGGGGCAGGTCAGCACCACGACTGTTGGCTGCTGCACAATCAGGTCAGCATCAAAATCACTGGCACCCGTATTCTGACGCACATCAATCGAAGCCCAGCCTGTCAGGGCAGTGGCGAGTGTCGCCACGACATTGGAGGCCACCTTGCCATCGGAATTGACACTGGCAATAAACGAGTTTGCCAGCAGCGCAGCGTCGTCTACTTTTTTGCCAAAGTCACTAGCCATCACCTTGAGGTCTTTGAGTGCTTCATAAATTTCGCCCAGATTGCTATAACGGATGAGACAGGCGGCCAGCAACGCGGCGGCACTGTCTGACCAGAACTTGTTATCGCCTTGCGCCGATGGAACCAGCACGTCCGCGATGGCACGTGCATCGGAAACGGTTTGAATGTTCTCAGCCAGATTAAAGCGCGGTGAATCCGTACCGGTGGGGTCATGAATCACGACCAGATGTCCGGTCACCCGTGCATATTTGAGGATGTGATGTTTGAGTTCCCCTTGTGGGTCAGCCACAATCAAGCTGTGGCGGTTCATCATGTTATCGGCAATGGCAGGGAGAATCACTCCCTGTGATTTACCTGACCCCGGGCCACCCAATGCCAAAATACCGCGTGCTGCGTCTTCGCCATTGAGACAAAACATACCCTGACCCGCATCCAGTCGCATTTTCCGCTCCCCCCAGAAAGCGCCGTAGAAGGTCATACCTTCTAAATCGGATCGGCGATAGCGTTTATACTCGCGGTGGGTGCAAAAATGGGATGACCCAAGTTCACCACGCTGGACACGCGGATTGCGCTGTTGATCAAGTTTCTGCCGCAGCCAGCCACCCGGCTGCAAGTTCTGGTAGATGACCATGTTCACCAGAAAGAGGGTGATCCAATGCCCAATGGCAAAAATGAGGATGCGTGGCTGATTGATATAACGGGGCGGCTGCCCGACCACCATTTCGAGAAAACCCGTCAGGTCGGTACTGTAACCACGTACCACCGCAAAATAGCTGGCGACGCCTATATAGATGAAGGATACGATCAGGGTGACGGACAGGTGCAGCACCACTCGTGACCCATGACTTGACTGCCTACCTGCTTCACTGCGACGGATATCTGCCCCTAAATGCCATGCAAAGCCGATAACCAATATTGGCAGCAGGCACAAGAGGGGTGCAATCAGGAAAGGACTGCCGAGCAAGGTCTGCCCATCGGTGAACAGCTTGAAATACATTAAGCCCCATCCTTTCGATTGCGCCGGAGGAGCAGGTGTACGGTTGCTGAACAGATGAGGATGACTACAATGGCAGCCAAATAGAGGGCATCAGTTAGTGGCATCCCAGCCATTCCAAGAAGGCTCAGGGTGACATTAAAAGTGATACCTATAATCAATGCACCCACACAGGCGGGCTGATGCATTTGTCTCATCGCGCCTCCCGTCCAAACCATGCATCAAGGCTGTTCTTGTTATGGTCAAGTGAGGCCAGCCATTCATTGAAGGTATCTATGGTGGTGACATGCGGCGGGATTTGCTCGACGGAGAAGCCTTGCTCATAGAGTTGTTCGGCGAGTTCGGGTAGGTTAGTGAGAAGTGCCTCCCCCTGCATCGCTTGGAAATACTTCTTGAGATGCTCCTCACGTTGAATGGCAGCCCACTGTGTCCGCCACTCTTTTCCTAGTTGTTGATCCATGTGTAGTTCAAAGAGGTCTTCGACCAGTTCATTGAACTCACGCAGATCAGTGGGGCGGTTATCAAACCGTTCGCGCCCAGCGGAAGTTTCAACCGTTCCCGGCAGGATGATGTGGGTATGTAACATCTGCAAACCCTCCTCTGAAGTCGAACGATCATGGGTCACATAGCTGTAGAGGGGGGCAACATAACCCCGTGCTTCAAACCACTGCTCGACCACTTCTTCGGTCAAGTTTTCCAGAAATTCGCGGCGCTCTGTTTCCTGCTCAATGAGTGCCATCAGGCGTGGCTTGGGACTGAGCATGACACTCCATGCGAGGCGATCATCACTGGTTAGTGTCTGACAGTTCTCTAGGATTTCGCGGTGTGTCCCACCCAATCCGTGATTGACCCAACGCCGCCCACCCGCTGGCGCTTTGGCATCGCGGTCATCTCTGTACGTGAAATACCGCAACTTCTCTTTGAGGGACTGCATCCCTGTCCCGTAACCGGTGCGTTCAGGATGTATCCAGCGCAAGTTGGACCAGATGGTGCCGCGCCGTTCGCGTTTTTCCTTGGCTTTTGCCATAGACTACGATTCCGGCTGAATAGTCTCATCTTTACGAACGGCATTAGCTGCTTCGATCAGGCGTTTGGATAGTTTTTTGCTATCCACAATCGAGCTTTCAATTAACCACATCGGGTCGACATCACGCCCATCGCGGTTTTTGATGATGTAAACGAACAATCGTGCCACCAGCAGCAGGAGGGCATGAATGCTGAATAGCATAGTTTGTTCATGTAAGCTCAAACTGCGTTGCAGGGATTTGCTGAAATGTTTGCGGCTACCAATCAAGTCTTCTTCGTTATCGAGATAAAGCCGAATGGCCTCCCGTACTGCATCGCTGGTTTTGAATTTGGGGTCGCGGCGATTGGTGACGACTTGGCACAGTTTTTCCCACATGGCTTGAGTCATGCTGATACTGCTGCGATGGGTATAGCGAAAGTCCAAATCGCTGTTGAGTTGATAATCTTCTTGCATGGATTTCCTTTCCAGATAGCAACGCTAATCTGGCGGCAGTATAGGCTTTGAGAGGGATAGGAATCTGAAGTTATAGACTTGTTTTTATGAGGATAGTGACATTGTATAGGAACAAAGGTGATGCACGCGGGATGTTTTATGACATCAGCGGGGAAATTTTCGGCATTTTATGATCACTGGCTCAAGTGATCGGTTGGGTGGCATGGGATAACCGAAGGTTAGTCCCGGCCATCACCACTTCCGCAGGAAGTGATGCGTGACGAGGGAACGCATACCCCCCTGTACGGCACGTGCAGGGGCAAGCTGTTAGGCTTGCTCCATTTTTGCCCTGTGCGGCGGCGGTTTTTCAAAGATGGGGGGCAAAAATGTCGGAACGCGGCGGCGTTCGGGGCAGCCCATGCTGCCCAAGAGTGCCACTGAAGCGGTGTATGTTCAGATGGCCCAAGGACGACGCCACAGTTTCGTCAGCCAAACGACGATTCAGAACAGCGGTAGTTGCTGTGGTATAGATAGAGGATTTTGGAGAGGGTGCTGTTTTGGCGGTTGTGCTTTGGCTCGTTGGAAAGCGATTTGCATTTCGGGTGTAAGTAATTCCGGCGCAACGTCAGCTAACCAACGCTGCGGTTGGAAGGCATAACCTGACTCAATTTCAAGCTGCACATATTCCCGATAGACTTCCGGATTTTGCGATGCCCCATTGCGTAAATCCCCCAGATTGCCAAAAATGCACAGTCCACATGACAATCTTGCGTTGCCGAGGCCATAGGCAGGATGTGCCTTAAAGCTGCTTCGGAAAACCTCATGAGGTGTCATGCCCTTGAATTGGGCTTGAAGGGCTTGAAGTTCGTCTAAGCCGTACCCAATTGTGTTCCAAATTTCCTCAGTCGTGAAATGATGGACGGGCAACCAATCGTAGGCAATGCGTGATGACGTATTGACCCCCTCACGAGGTTGAAAAATAGATTTTTGTGCGCGGGTGTTGGATTCGGCGGCCCGCAGTCCAATCGCACAAATGACTCGACCCGTTTTGCCTGACCAATGGCGGAGGAAGGCACTCAACTTATCGCGCTTGCAGGTAGATGTGCAGTATCTGGCTTGCGCCGAAGGCCAAAATGGAGCGTGTTTTCCCTGCCCTTCTAACTTTAATTTTCGAGCTTTCATTACATCTACCAAATCACCACCATCCACAATATGAAGTAGTAGCCCAAGTTGGTTGGCAAAACGGGCAATATACTGAGGTGTGATTTGGTGTTCAGCCCGGCCCAAATGGGCGTGCAGTAGAATGATGCGTCCGTTCCAACCACGTGCCTGATGAAAACGCATGTGGTGGAGGAGGCGGGCCATAGCATCAGAGTCTTTTCCACCCGAAATACTGATAGCAAGATCAAACCCCGTTTTGAGAGCATGGTCAATCTCACTGGGTAGGACAACTTTTTCGGTTAACTCATCTAAGGTCAACATGGCGATCTCCCAGAAAACAAAAGACGCGCTTATAGGCGTGTCTCTCAGTGGTGGAAAGGATAGGAATCTAATCCTGTTCAATAGCACTCGTTAGGAATTCTAAGATGGGTGCTGTTCTGAAATACATCCAGCTATCTCTGTCACGAACAGGGGATTAGTCGGATTGGGGATTTATGCTGGTAAGGAATTACGTAGTTCATCAGGGGTAATGCGTTTTGAAATAGTGGTTTGAGAGTGCAAATCCACTAGGCTCATGAAGGTGGTCAAAGGCTGACGATTAATCAATTTATAGAGGTAGCTGCTGCACACCATCGCTACGGCATCGTTGATGAGGAGGTGCTGATTTTGGGCCATGACTAGCTCCGCGCAGGATAGGTCAGGCTGTGTTTCAGTGGTTGGCGGTTCAGGTTGAAGCAACTCAGGATAGAGCAAGGCGATGTTGGGCAGATGTTGACAAGGATAGTAGTGTTCGCGGCGAGCATATGGCTCATCACTTTCCATCAGCTGGATGGCTCGCATGACCTTTTCTAGTGACCCGGTAGAACCGCATACGACCTGCCCAAAAGTGCGGTCGTTACCCACATCGAAATAGGTAATTCCTTCAGCCGCATTCACGAGGGCTTGTCGTGCCATATGGTTATCCACACAACCAATCAAAACCGTGCCATGTTGAAGGTGTTTCTCAGCATCAAAGGCCTCATTTGACCACAGAATTGACAGCCCATAGAGCAAACTCAGGCGGCGGGCTGTGACTTCAGCCTTGCCCATGCCGATATCGAGTGGCAAAAAGTGCTGCCGTCCCACATTTTTTTCTTCAACAACGTCGGGATCCACGAGATGTAACAACGGGACACTTTGGCCCATTTGCCGACGCTGCCACAGGATACGGGCAACAATTTGGGCTAGGGCCGAACCCGTTCCACCCACACCCACTAGGAGTAGATGATCAATCTGCCATGCCCCTTCATAAGCATAGAGTTTCATTTGCGAAGTCCTTCCAATAGATCTTCCAACGTGCGGTTAGCAGGGATCAAATCAGACTTGGGATAGACGCGGGTCTTGGCTTGTTCCATCGCCAGATACTTTTTGCGAATGTCATCGGGATGGCTTTTACTGCGCCGACCTGCATTATGTGAACCAAAACGTGTGCCGAGCAGGATTTTCCAATCTTCCGTGAGATCAGTGCCCATAAGCTGGTGAACCTGCAACTGTTGGACACTGCCCCAACAGACCCGGCCATCATCATAGATATTGGGTAGCGGTACATGGAACAGTTTGGCTTTTAGGTCGGTTGGACGTTCTTTGACCGCAAACACGCGGTAGTCAGGAATGCCTTTATCATGGGTGCGCCGGAATAGCAGCATATCTGGCATCGGGATAATCACCGGTGCATCAGTGCCTTCGAGAAAGAGCGCCGTTTTCTGACGTTTGCGGTATTCCACCACTACTTTTTGCACCCCTTCTTGAGATATGTAGATGGTGTTGGAAGATAGGATGCCTGTTTCCAGCCGCACAGTGGCGGCTAACTGTAAGGCGAGTTGAGCGGGATCAACCAGATATTCCATACAGCCCTGCGATGTTTTACGCTGCATCAGCACCCCGAAGGGATAGACTTTCAACGTCAGGAGCGGTTCGGTTCGCATCAACTGGCTCAGGGCGGTCAGGCCATCGGATGCGTTTTGCAAGACGGTGGGCATGGGCGTCGCTAAAGTCATAACGGTTTACCTTTCGGATGGATGGGGTGATAGTTTCAATATTGGCACGCAGGGAGGCCTGCAACGCTGAGTCATTCAACAAAATGGTCATGCCTTGCCGGGCGTAGGTCAGAATTTCAGCGGCCTCGGTGTGCATCTGGGCGTTGAATTCAATTTCATCCAGTTGCCATGGCAGGGGTTCGAGTCCCATTTCGTAGAGGTCGTTATCGGTGTAATCTGCGGCTGTATTGCCCGTTTGAGCAAACATCCAATCCAGCAACCAAGCCAGATTGTCATAATGGGTATCCTCAGTTTCGCGCAGACTGTAAGCCAGAACATGGGCGACTTGAGCGGCCTGAGGATAACCGTCCGGAACAGTATATTCACCAACCGTCACGTCAAATAACGCATAGAGTTGTATCAGCGGTGCATGGTCAGAATCGCCGAAAAACTCCGGAGAAGTAATGTCTACACCCATTCCGACGAAAGGTAGGCCAAGGTGGAGTTGTTCAAGATCGTGCAGTTCGACACCACCGAGGTGCTGGTTAATGTCCTGACACAACTGGCTTGAGATTTGAGCCTCGCTTGCACCCATGCGCAGGGCCAGCGTTGTTTCAGCATACACTGCCGGAAAGCAGCGGCGGGCAATGTCCCACCCAAAAGCGATGTTCATCCAAGCATCATCGGTATCTATATAAGGGGCTTCAAAATCATCCAAGAAAGTGTTCGCCTGTGTGACAAGGGGGTCGAGCCATGCCAAACTGCTGCATAAGGCCAACGCCGGGTCGGCCAATGCAGCGGCACTCAAAAAAGTTGCAGCGGCTTGTAGGTCGTTGAGATTCATGGTTGAGACTCCACCACAGGGACATCACGTAGTGGAATAGGCTGTAATTGGGACAGCAAGCGTGCCATGTTTGCACTGCGCCGGGTGTAGGCTACCAGTTCGACGGTTGCGGTGATGACCTGTTCTTTCACTTCGGGTGTCAAGGTGCTTGGCAACCATTCACCTGTTTGAGCGCGTAAGGTGTGTAGCAGATGTACAGCTTCCAGTTTTAGGGGATCAAGGGTTTCAAGGGTGGTGACTAGTTGGTGTAAATGGGCATTGTTCATGGGTAGCTCTCCAAGCAGAAAACCTGCTGCCCACAGCGGAACTTTTATGCTTTAAGTTGGACAGCAGGTACGGGCAATTAACCTTTTCGACCAGCACGTTGGATCCACTCGACCACGATCATTCCGCTGGTTTCATCAGTACGTTCACGCACGGTGGCATTCTCAATCTGGGGGTAGAGGGGCGTCAGCAATTTTTGAATTTCGGTGGTGCTTTTGCCTGCCATCGAAGCATCTTCCACGATACGCACTCCGCCGATGACAAATACACGGGTTTGAGGTGTTGCAGCATGATCGGTCATGATTTTTCTCCTAATCTTTGGGCTAGAACAAGGACATTTGATCGGTGTTGGCTGGAATCGCACTCTCAGCAGCATGAGGTGCGCTGGTGATGCGGGGTGAGGGTTCCGCATCGGCTGAGATGACGCTGATGACTTCGGTATTTTCGGTTTCTTCTTCCTCGTTTGTGTTTGTAGTGTCATCGAGTTCGGCAGCGTTTTCATCAAGTGGTGTATCCGGGGTGTCAGTGCCATCCGTTTGGGTTGGTGTATCGGGGGTGAATTTAGGTGGTGGAGCAGCTTCCAGCTTTGCCAGTGCAATCAGGGCGTTTTGCACCGCTTCAGCGATATTGCCGCGCAGGGTCAAGCCCGTATAATTGAATTGCTGAAGATGTCCCAAATCACCTCTTTGAATAGTGAGAGAACCTTCACCACTCCGTGCCTCAACATCGGGGATACGGATCAAAAGGACGGTTTCTTTGGTTTTGGATTTTGGTTTGGTCATGAAATAGGCCTTTCATTGAGAACGTTTTAGATACAATCCGCCATAGTGGGTTGGGTCTACACCGATGAGGGTGCATAACTCCTTCAACAAGATTTGGCCGTGCCGCCCAAAGCAGCGACCCACGCCATGTAGGGGTGAAAAGCCGAAGTGACGACCCGGTTGATCGCGGGTATGCCCACAGGGGCACAGGCTACCAATCCAGCCATTTCTCTGTACAAAACCCGCGTAATCGCGCATGAGGACACGCACAACAACTTCCACCAGATCGGGGTTGAGTTGATTCGGAAGTGTGGGAGGGGCACGCCAACGGCTAGGAACCGTAGCCTGCTGTTGCGGTGGTGACTCGACTTCAAACGCACGGAAGTCCGCTAAGGTGTAACGACGGTGTTCGGCTAACCACAATAGTTGGCAAGGGCGATTCACATCAGGTTTGGTGTTCTGACTGCCCGGTAGCCGAAGGGCATTGGTCGGTGTGGTGACATCACCACCCAACTGCTGCGCTAGACCTGCCAAGACCCGATGGGCCGTGTGAAAATCGGTGGTGGGTGTGATGAACCAGTAGAGGTGCAGCCCACGCCCACTGCCAACCATCGCGGAAGCCGCCGGCATTCCTGCCCGGCCAGCCGCCTGAATATGCTCAAAACTGGTGGTTAAGTCCCCATCCAAATCCGCAAACAAGGCAGGCAGCACCAGTAGGTCGGATTGCCCACCCCGTTTCCAACGTGCTAAGGGATGCTTCCGCAGAGCGATGGAGAAGTAGGCTCCCCAGCCCTGTGCATTGGCAATTATGAGGTCGTCCAGCGCCTGATGCACGGCGGCTTGATCCGTAATCGCAATGTGACGGGAGGGGGTCGGGAGACGTTTACTCGGATGGATAGCAGTCAGCGTGAGATACCCCGCCGACTGACCCTGATAGATGGTGCGTAGGAGGTGAAGTGCAGTATCGGGAATCATCATAAACCCCTAACCCTCGAACAAAGCCAGTTGATGCACCTCATGGGTTGGGGCGGATTCACGTCGGGTTAATTTCGGCAGCGTTGGCTTCGTGGTCTGTTCCGGGGTTTCAAGCGCATCTGGTGCAGTGGATAGACTAACCCGGCGGCGCGGCGCTTTGGTTTTGGGTGGCAACTGTGAACGACTGGGTAACAGGTCAGCCGTAATGACTGGTTGATCGGGTATCCCACCTAACTCGATCGCACACTGTTCAAGTGCATCATAGTTAGCATGTTCAGGCAGACGGACGTGGACAGTCTGTTGGATGACGTGACGCTCCAAACCCTCAAATTGGATGAACTGGGGTTGCGAGTCAGGGTAGCCAATTACGCGGTAACGGTAAGGCGCTTGGGCTGCCAATTGTCGAGCCACCTGTTCAGCCTCAGCAAGCGAGGCAAACAAATTGATGGGCAGGAAGCCATTGACATGATGCGAGATAAGTTGCCAAGAACGGGTTTTGGCTAACCAGCGTTCCACCACATACCATTGAGGTGAGGTAACGGACTGAGGTTTAGCCGCTTGCTCGTCGGCTTCCACCATCCAGAGGCTTTCACGTCCGGCTTCGGCACTGGATGCCGCTTGGAAGAGGTCACGCAGATTGGTGACACCCGTGTCTTCATCAAGGGACTTCGCCAGTTCCGCAATCAGATCGTTGGCTTCATCCCCGCCATCAGTGAGTTCACTCAAACCAATGTCGCTGTCACCGTACAGCAACTTGGCGGCCCGTTGTTTGCGCCCAATGAGAGCAACGGCGCGAGCTTCCATACTCTCCTCATAATAAGGATAGTAGGTGCGGCAAGCATCGGTTTGGATGATGCGCCATGCTCGCCGTGAGGCTTGAATGGTGACGTAGAGACTATAATTGATTTCATAAAACACCAAGGTTGGAAAAGCCACTAAGTCAAGCCCTGTTTGAACCAACTTGGGATTGGCGAGAAAGATATTACAACCCGCCTTGAGCTGTGTTTCCAACACGGCTTCACGTTTTTTGGGTTCAACTTTGCCGTACAGGATGAAGGGTTTGGCATTAGCGATATGTTGGGTCAGCAGCTGCGCCAGTCGTGGTTGAATATCCCGGGTGGCACTTTGTTCAACAAAAATCCCAACTTTACGTCCCTCGGCCAATTCCGCCCGTACCGTGTCGATTAGCCACTGCTCTTTGGCATAGAGCCGTTCCTCACCTAAGTTGGGCATGGCCCAGACCTCACGTTCCATTTGGATCGCCACACCATCCTCGCCACGCAGCTTACGCCGATGTACCACTTTTTCGGCACGGAATGGTGCATTGGGATAACTCAGTAGGGTTCGGAGGTAACGACCCAAAAAGCTGGCATCCCCTTCCAAACGACATTGAAAGAGGTATTCACCCAGTGCCTGCTTGGTATCGTCATAAACATCACGCAAGTCTGCATCCATTGCGATGGGCACCGGGATTTCTTCGTAAGGTGGCATATCGCTAATGTCCGTCAAACCGACAAACAGGGCATGGTCTAGGATTTCGCGTACCAGCATCGGGGATGTACCCGGCGCTTCCTGCGGTTGATGTTCGATGCGGGCTTTGCCAGTGTAACGTCCCGATTGGTCATACTGGGGTTTGTATTCCACGATGCGTTCCAACGACCCCATCTGATCCACCCAGCGGGCCAACTGTTTGCCTTTGTTGACATTGTGTTCACCCCAGTTGTAACGGCGGGTCACGCGGGGATTCAGTTGATATTCCAATCCAAAAATGGACGACGCGACACCCCCGTACAGCGTGCCTGTCAAGCCGATCACTTTTTCGGCAGCATTGCATAAAACCGCGAAGGCGTTGCCCTGATCGGAAGCCAACCCTTTCATTTCGTGGACTTCATCACTTACAAAAAGATAGACCCGTCCCGGATGGACTCGCGCAAGATAGTCGGCCAAGGCCATACGTGGATTCTTGCGAGGGAATTTCTCACCCGCTTTGGGTGCGCTGAAGGTGCGTTTGTCTTGCCAGAGAGCACCACCACAACTGTGACAGGTACGAGGCGCATCATTCAACCATGCCCGCGTTGCTACCTTCTCGCCCTTCTGATCTTTGGTGACCACTGCACCACAACTGGGACAGAGGGGTACATCGTAGGTGTGAATGCGTGAGTGGCCTTTGAGGTCATCGGGTGGTTCCGTGCCGATGCGCCATAGGGCGGTGTGATGTTGGTGCCAGCAGACAGCGGCTTCCCATCCCTCATCCAGCTTGGCCCGTTCGCGTGCGATGATGCCAACTTTGAGGGTATGTGGCAGCAGGCGACAGCACTTGTCCATGAAAGCCCGTGTGTCGTCAACACTTTCGAGGATTTCCACATAGCTACTGGACGTGACTTTGCCGATTTCGCGTTTCCACTTTTCGACGAGGTGGGGTGGACACATCACGATCGTCACTTGATCGGCTCGCATGTGGGCTTGCATCGCGGCGGCGAGGGTGGCGCCCATGACCGATTTCCCAACCCCCGGCTCGCCCACCAGATAAATACCCTTACGCTGTTGGAGGGCGGTGTAGGCGGCAGCAATGACATGCTTCTGCGTGCTGAAGAGTCCTTTACCGATGCGAACTCGGTTGAGGATGGATGCGATACAGGTGTAATTGAAGTCGTAGAGCGGTTTGAAGTGGGTGTTGAGATAATCCAACAGGGCGGACTTGTGTTCACGGATGAATGTCACCAGTGCCGCATCACCCGTCATGGGCAGCATTTCGCCGCGTTCGGTCAACAGGGTAATCGTGACCACCGGGCGGGTGCGATAAACCTCGCGTTCGGTAACGGTGGGGTCATCCTCGTTCACCTCTTCCGGTGCTTCGCGCAGTTCTTCAACGGTGCGAATGGTGCTGCGAACAGCCGTGCGTCCTAAATCGCCATGTTCCAATATCAGGCCATTGAACATACCAGCGGCCAATACCAGACCAATCTGCATCCCGCGTGGTTGCACAATGGGACGGATGTCATCGAGCGGCGGGGGTGGTTCCAGTAGAGTCTGGAATTGGACTGTCTGATGGGCACTGCTCGTTTGGAGGGCGGCCAGCATCAGTTCCGGCGTGAGAATTTTCGGAGCGAACAGGAAACGCTGACTGGGGTGTGGAGTGGGGAACTGATAACGTGGTTCGGGCAATAGCTCCAACTGGCTGGGTGTGTGGGCGCTCTGCAAAATCTTTTGGGCCAATGCCGCTGGTTCTGGACTGGCCTGACCAATACGCCCGATGACCACCACCTGCCGATATTCCCCCATGTGCAGTTCGGGGACTTCCCAGATGTCGACCTGTGAGCAGTTTTTTGCCAATACGGCAGCGGCTTCGGCAGTGACATGGTGGGTATAGACAACCCATGCCACAAACCCACCGGTTTGCACCCATTTGAGGGTGTGTTTAAGAAAACTCAGTTCACGCCGCTTCTCGTCACTGCCCATATCCCATGTATACGGAGGATTCACCCATGCCATGAGAAACCCGCTGGTCGAAGTACGCAGTTGAAAGAGGTCACCTTGAACCGCCTGCACCGCCCCGAATTTCGCCACGCAAGCTGCTGCTCGTTCGGTATCCAGTTCATTGGCATAGGGTGTCAGATGCCAACTTTCAGCGAGATGCTGTAGGGCTACCCCTTCACCCGCACAGGGATCGAGCAGCCTGCCGCCGTGAGTGGCCGGGGCGAATAGACTAGCAACATGTGGGAAGTAGTTCTCAGGGAATGGATAATACCCTCCCTTTTCCAGTGAGGTTAGTCTGGGCATATTGTGTTATCCTTTGAATACAAATTTGGGAATGCTTGCTGTGGTAAAGAAAGTGGCTGCTACAAGCTAAACGGTGAGAATTAGAGCGACTCGGTGAGAATGACGATTAGGGAGTTCTCTTATGCGAATAGTGAAATACAAAACGTATTGGGCCTACGCCGGAAAAGGCGTTCCGTGTGAAGAAGTATTAGCTGAATTTATCCTTGATGTCCCCTATTTGCTGTCAACACATGCAGGGGTAATTCCGCCGCTACATTGTTTGAACGAGTTTCTAAAAACAGGTGGTCATAACGGTGGAATGGGGCCGGGTGCAACGTGGAAGCCATTTCAAATTGATGAGGTTGAGTATGGTGAATTGGTGGATGTCCTCACAAAGATGAACTTTGAAAGCATCCGCGAGAAACATCCCTATTTTCGATTTAACGCAGCCTTTGTGGATGAAGATTTGCAAGACTGCAAAAGTCATGCTGATTGGCTGGGGCGAGTACGCGAGAAATACCAAGTCAAATAAATCAAGGCTGCAATTGAATTGCTGATTGACTTAATCCCCGACAAATCAGTCGTTCCCACGGAGACTTGTCCAGCGTTATACGGAACATGTTCACCCCACCATAACAGGTCAAGGGTGTAATCAGACCCTCCAAGCGTCCCTGCTGTACCAGATAGGCATACCACGCCGGGAACACGGCGATGTCAACCAACTGCTGAATGTGGGAGCCGAGCTTGGCGGTTGTTTGTGTTTTGTCGGCTAGAAACAGATAGGTCGTGCTGAGTTCAGCATAGGTAGGCATCAGTAGGTCTTGGTGCAGGAGCAGCAGATGATGAATGCCGATGCCTTCGATTTTGCGCTGGATACGTTTGAGCAGCCCTTCATCGGTGCGGAGGGTGATTTTCTGAGCATCATGGTCGGGTGGCAGGAGGTAACATTCTTTGGCTTGGGCGAGCTTGGCCCAGACCGCCTCAACTGATGTGGCCGGGCCAGCCACATCCAGATAGACCAACTGCTGACCAT
This sequence comes from Chloroflexota bacterium, assembly GCA_024434115.1. Taxonomy (GTDB): domain Bacteria; phylum Chloroflexota; class Anaerolineae; order Aggregatilineales; family J027; genus CFX10. The sequence continues at coordinate 147,622 of QMIT01000012.1, read as the reverse complement.
CCACTGCACACCCAAAACAAAAACATTCACCCACGACGGTGATCTGCCCAACATAGGATTGAGCAATCTGGTTTTTAGGTACACTTTTTTGTGACATAGTGGGTTAGCTCCAAGGATCATCAATCGGTGGGGTGGATTGGGCAGGTAGGGCTTTGCAAGCGGTCAGATGGTGCAATCCTTCCGTAAAGGTTTGGCGCATTCGCAAGGCCACCTGAAATTCGTGATAGGGCTTCAGCGCTGCTTCCAACTCGCGTTTGCGTTCGACTTCAGCCAAATATGTTTGGTGGCGTTCTTCAAAGGCGCGGCGTCGGCATTCGGCATCGGTCAGAATTCCCAGTTCATCTGGTAGGAATTTCTTTGATGTGGCCGCCACCTGCTCGATGGCGCGGCGGAGCGATTGGCGCATAAACTGTGGGTCACGTTGAATGGCAGGATCGGTGAGTTCATCCAGTGAGAGGGTCAACCACTCACCCGCAACAGCACTCTCGCCTAAGTTGAGTTTGTACCCGTATAGGCTGTGTTCCGTCAGACTGGCATTGGCGACGAAAAACAGCCACTGGGCTTCCGGGTGAACCAGCTTGCACCAGACATCCGGGTTACCATAGTTCCACTCATACTTGCCCACATTGGCATCATACAAATGCAGGGGAATGAGGGGTTCGCGTTCGGCTGCCTGATCTGCCGCAAGTGTCTCTTCGATCATCTGGACAAGTTCCGGCGGCATAGCTGCTGACGATGCGGGGGAATACCCCACCAGTTCCAGCCACTTTTGGGGTGGTTGTGATCCACCCGTGTAGTACCATGCCGCAAAACCTTTGCTCCAACGCGCATGAGGGGTGGCTTTGAGGGTGGCATAGTGCCGATAGGTGGCGGACTGAGCCTTGCTCACACGTTGCTCGTCACGTATCCACCACACCGGGGGTTTATCTTCATAGCCACGTTTCCACTCCAACACCATGCCATTGCCTGTAATGGTCGTTGGTAAATTGGCTGGCCCATCAGGTCGAATGTTGGGCTTGGTGCGGTTGAGTTCAAAACCCGGCCCTTGGGAAGGTTCGTAGGTTGAACGAATACGCAGACCTGATTTTTCAATTTGATGCTCACGGATTTCGTGAACCTTGCCAAAGAGGTCGCCAATCGTGGTGCGCATGGTCGTCATCTCGCCCGTGTTGTAGATTTCCAACTGGGGCAATGTCCACCACTGATCGTCCTGCCACAAGTAGACGGGTGGCCTGAGTTCAGTCTGGGTAATGGCTTCAATCTGTTGTAACTGGTTATCGGTCACAGGTAGGATGAAATAGCTGCCTTGCTGTCGCACGGTTTCAGCGACCGTGACATAGTGGTATTCCACAATGCGTGAGCGGGGAATGTCGGTGATTTGATCCCCGACCAACAACTTGAGAATCTGGTAGCTCGGCTTGACGAGTTGGTAGCCTGAAATTTTAGGTTTGCGGCTGCGCGGGGTATCCGTCGGTGAGTAGCTTTCATAGCGACCCTTTTCATGAAAACGCAGGGCGATGTGCAGCATATCACTTTTCCTCCAGACACTTGAGTAGATAGGTCGAGGCGCGGCTGAAGATATGCGGTAAATCGGGGTCGGCGGCGATTTCGTTCAGACCATACACCATATCCCGCAACGCACGGCTGAACTTCTCAGCAGCACAGTCTCCCAAGACATCATTGCTTTTAAGGAGCAACATGGCTGTTCGCAGCAGTCCAACACACGCGGCGGTCAGATGATAGGCAGCACGTCCGCGGCGACTTGGTAGATCGCTGGTGGTGCGAACGCTCTCTTCTAGTAGGATCAATGCCCCTTCCATTTGGGAAATAGCTTTGGAAGTCGGATCGTCATTCAAGCGATCTTCACGGGTGGTCACCGACCGTCGGAACAAATCAAGATAAATTTCCACTGCCGCAAAGGTATGCTGGACAACTGATAGGGCAACAGCGCCACGTTCGAGGTAATTAGTGGCAAGTTGGTGTAGTCGGAAGGCCAGTGTCCAGCCACGTCCGCGATAGGCGGGATGCCCGCAGATTTCGAGGGCGGTGTCGGTCAGGAGATTGGTGAGTTCGATATATTCCGGCGTATAGGTGACATCGGCTAGGGGATGACTTGTCCCAGCTAGGAGGCAGGCGATAAGCTTACAAATGCTCCGATAGGCCATATTGTTATAAGCAAGATGGTACTGATCCAGTGCTTGCTGGGCGGTTCTGTCCATTATTTTGGATCCTTTCGTTGAGGGGTATTCAACCATCGAAGGGGTGGGTCGCTGGGGGCTTATTTGGCAGTCATCAATTTCTGGATAACTTTGCGTTCCCGTTGCTCGAATTGCAGATGGGGAAAACGAACGGTCAGCTTGTCCACATAACCCGTTAAGGTTTTGGGTAAATCCGCTTTACGTGAAGCTGGATCGGTCAGCCACGTCTGGACAGCCTTGCTTGAATGCACGATAACCAGTCGGTAGCCAGCGTTGCCTTGTTCAGGCAGTTTGCTCGTCAGGCGTTTGAGAGCCTTGATGATGGCAATGACTTTGGCATGGTCGCCCGTCAGTTTGGCATCTTGGAAGGTGAAATCTTGAGCGGCGAGTTCGACGGTTTGTTCGGCAAGGGTGGTCTGCCAGCCCTGTAACGCACGCAGCACGACCTTTCCACCTTGTGGGGTGGCATCAATCAGAACCAGCACGCGGTTCACTTTAGTGGCAGTTGTTGTGGAAGATTTCGACATGGGGGTCACTCCTGATGAAGATAAAAGTTGAGTAATAAATGTCGGGTTCAAACGACTCCCACCATGATCGAACAGGCTGTGGGTGTGGATACACGCGGGGAACACACGGGATAGGTGTCATTCTGTCTTGATCGCGGCGGGAGTCCGTCTCACGATTGTTATACTTCCTAGTGGGGAAGTGCATCGGCTCTTGCGAGCGTCTGCCGTACCATGCCCGGACGTGGCTGTCTGGCTGTAAGATGAGGAACCAGACCGCAGATTCAGAGGTCTTACCGACCTACCACCCAGAGGTGTCAGCTTCGAGTGATAGAGTCCGCGACATGCGATAACTTCAGACGAGCATCGGAGGTGGATGCTCCATCTGAGTGAGGCTGGCATCCCCGCCCTCGCGCCGCCCGGTAGGAGACCCGCCTGCCTATTTTCTGAGTCAGGACGGTGAGTTTTGCACGGGCATCCGTAGCAACGTGAGTTCGGTTCTGCATTTTGTAAGGTGCTTATGACAACGATCCATCAACCCACCCCATGAGGCCCACTGTCAAGGACAAGAGGCAAATTGGTCGGCTGGTGAGTGGAACGGCGCAAGCCCGGAAGCCGAGCAATTTGAATCCCTTGATAGTGGGACGGGGTGGGTTAGGGTAGGAGAGTCATAAGCGCCTGATGCAGCAACCGACAATAGCCCACGCGATGCCTGAAACACTCTTGTTGAATTATTGAACGTTGACTATTGGTTTGATAAACTCCCAAATTGATGCAACATCTGTTGATTACCTTTGGAGCACGGACAACTATGAGTATTTACGATAATCGTACAGGGCCGGCCTATGGGGATGGCTCTCCTAATTCTGGTTATGCAAATAATCAGTACATTCTCAGATGGTGGACTAGTGAACATGATACGTTGTTGCAAGATGCCATTAGGGACATGTTATGGTACTGGTATCTGACAATTACAGATCGGATTGTTGCTATTACAGAGCCAAAGGTTATAGAAGAATGGCAAAACAGTGATCCAATATGCAGTGATTATGCTTGGTACAATGTCCTAATGAATTTTTCCATAGCTAGGGCTTATGTTTTAGGATATGTGCAGTCTGTCAGGAAACCTGAATGGAAGACTTGCCCTCTTTGCAGCAAGCGGTTTTTGGAGAACTCTTTACCATTTCCTTTAATCGAAAGGATTGGCGTAAACCACATAAATTACTGTGCCCCTTGCCTGAAGCAAGCGTTGCTTGACCGAGGATATGAAAAGACACAAGAGCAGGTTATTCACTACTTAGTAAACCTAGCCGATACCTTGCAACGAGTTCCTTCACAGGGGTTTTATGATGATCGAGATATTTTCTGGGGACTAAATAATGCTGAAAGGACAAGGTTGCTGGAGATTCTGCGAGAAAAACCTTCTACCGAATGTGTAAAACATCATTTTAAGTCTTGGTTTGAGGCCCTTATTGCGGCTGGAGTTTTGGAAGAAGGAACTCAAAAAACATCCCGAGGAATACGATGTTTGGCTCTGGATGGGCATATTTGCTTTTCACTTGGAGAAAAAACGATAGATGATTTGCTCTTTTATGAAGGTATAGCCCATCAAAAAGAAGTTCAATACCCAGAAGGGCATTATCGTACGGATTTTTTGGTAGATGACACTTATGTGGAATATTTTGGTTTGGCGGGCAATTCAGAATATGATACTAAAATTAGAATCAAGCGGGCTATTTGTAAAAACCATGGTATTAAACTGGTCGAGATTTATCCTAGAGACCTTGAAACAATAAAGAAACTGCGGCATAAACTCATAAATACGGGTATTCTCAAACCCTAGGTAAAATTGTTTTACAACGCCTTACATTCATATCGTTGAGTTTCCTGTCAACTCATTGAACCCTCATTATATCTACCGCCCTGTACACTATGCCCTCAGTGAAATATTTAAGAGGGTTTTTCTATGACGCGCAAACGTTGGATTTTATTGCTGGTGATTGGGTTTTTAGTGGTGTGTCCGCTTGTCACGGCGTTTTTGCTGGCGACTGTCGGACATCCGCCGCGTATTTCACCGCCGTTGACGCCCATTGTTTCGCCCACGATCTTTTTTGTGTTTACCCCTCCGCCTGATCCACCCACTGCAACGACCCCCGCAACCTTCGTACCGATTTTTGCTACCCATGCGGTGATTGAAACGCAGGTTGCCGGAACTGCGGTGGCCTTGACTCCATCCCCGCATTAGTGCGAAATTCTGGCAAACTTCTGGACTTCTCGAAGGTGCTTTTTTCGCGCAGGATAAAGGTGTTCAAGGAGGTGTCGGTATGGGGACTTTCAAACATCCGTTGGTGATCGCGGCGACGGGGTATCCCTTACATGGGGATGCCATTCGTGTTTATTTGCGGGGTTTTTATGAAGTTGAAACCGTCGGGCACACCATCTGGCAAGACGGGTTAGCGGAACTAGACCGCCAGATGTTATTGACCAAGCCTGTTGCCATTATTGTAGATGATACTTTCCCGTATCCGCCTCAAGAGGTGGCCCAGCGGGTCAAGACGAAACTGCCTGCGTGTGGCTTGATTTATGTCGATGCTTCCCCCAATATCTTCCGGGTGCTGCATTGTCTGGAGCAAGGTTTTGTGGCATATCTCTTTTTGGGCGACCAGCTTGCCGAAAGCCTAAAACTGGTGGTGGATATGGCGCGGCGTGGGGAACGTTTCCTCAGCCCGCATGTGTTGGGCCAGTATGAACGTTATACCATGTATCGTGGGTTATTCACGAGCCTACCCAAGGCTTTATTGACCATTTTTAAGTTAATGGGGGAGGGCTTGAGTGTGCAGCAAATAGTGGGGCGTACCGGGCTGCGGCCTGAAGTGATCTACCGAAGACAGTATCGCCTGCGCCAACATTTTGGCGTGGAAAGCAATGAGGCTTTGCTGGAAGTAATTCAAGGCGTGTTCGAGGATACGGCGACAGCCCTAGCAAAGCCTTAAATTGAGTTGGTCACTAGAACTGTCGCATTAACCCCAAAACTTTGCCCACCACCTGCACCTCATCGCGCCTGTATCTTAGGGGTTGCATGACCGACATGAGCGGTTCAAGATACACCCATTCACCCTCGTATTTCAGCCTCCGAATGCGAGTTTCATTTTTTGCTGATAACACAACCATCCCAATCTCGCCATCGTTCAAGCGGTTCTGCCGCCGAAGCACCACCACATCCCCGTCATTCACCATCGCATCGTACATCAGATGGGTATTCACTTGCAGGGCATAGACATCCTCGGCAGCTCTACCTTTTAGCCACTCCACAGGAATTTCATGCCTGCGCCCGTAACAGGGTACACGCTCGGCAAAATTGGTGACCACCTCATTTAGCATAGGTACGCTCACAGAGGTGGGAGGTTCTAGGTAATGGTCTGAAATACGCAACCCGCGTGAGATGCTATGCACTTTCTCCAAAAAACCTGCCTCAACCAGCCGATTGACATGGTAATCCACGACGGATGTCGAGGTGATGCCTAACCCGGTCATGATTTCGCGCATCGTTGGTCCATAGCTGTGCTGGTGCATAAAACGCTTGATAAAATTAAAAATCCGCCTCTGTTGTGAATGCAGCTCCTCAAAATAGATAGGTTTATTGCGTTTAGCCATGTGCTTGCCTACCCTTCTTGCTCAATCCAACCGCGTTTCATAGCCTCAATGAGAATTTGCCCGGTGGTTTTCACCCCAAGCACCTGCCGGATACGGTGTTGCAAACTGTAGATCGAAGAGGCGGTTACTCCCATCTTCATGGCGATCTCTTGCGGGGACAGATACCGCCCCATGTAACGAACCACCTGCATTTGGCGCAGATTCAGTGGGTTATCTTCATGATTCTGATTCACCTTAAGTAAAACACTGGCGACGCAGGGTGAAATAAACAACTCCCCGCGGGCGACCGGGCGAATAGCGATGAGCAGCATATCAGCTAACTGCTCGTCTTTGCACAAAAATCCACCCGTGCCTAAACTGGCTAACTCCTCAACCTGCTCGGGATTAAAGCTGTTTACCAATAGCAGCACTTTTAAATCAGGAACTTGTTGGCGGAGTCTAGTTAGGTCTTGTACCAGTTTGGAATAAGGATGGGTGTTTCCCAATATCAGCACATTTACGGGTGTGGTTTGGAAAAATCCATCCACCTCTTCCAAACAAGCAAATTCACCTATGAGCCTGATCTTATCTGACGCCGAGATGATTTCTCGAATGCCAATCCGGGTGAGTTCGGCGTTGTCTACTACCGCCAATGTTGTTGTCATAAACCTCTCCTTATTGTGATGATCTTCTAATATCTACTGACAGAACGTTTGTGCTATGTTTCATTGTAAAAAGAAGGTGCAAAACATGCTACTAAAGAGAGGGCTTAGGCCGTTATAGTTTGGGTAGAGACTTGTTTATAAACCGTTAAGATGCAAAAAAACGCACAAGATTTGTTATAGGAGGGCAGATTTTAATACACCAGCGAAGCATCAATCCTATGGTATGGTAGAGAAAGTTAGACAGAGAACAAAAGTTCTGTTTAAAAAGATGTTTTGTGAGGATGACCCCATGTGTGATGAAAACCCACCACCTGCCCGTCCCGTGCTATACTCCCCGCCTGCCCCTGAAGCGCTTGATGCTTTTGCGCGGCAAGTCTGTCAACAGCTGGGAACCGAATACATGGAATATGAAATCGTGGAGGGGTTCTCAGCTTTTATTAAAGTGGTCGCAGAAATTCAAGCCAAACACTTGAGTAAACTGAGTGGAATTTCTGAAGCGAGTTGACAATGAAAAACAAGCGGGATAGTCTTATTAGAAATGCGAGTGCTGAGGTGCAAGAACACCCCAACACTCAGGTCGGCGTACCAATTTGGGTGGCACAGCGACCAATGACAGACTTTACCGTGTGGGCAATCCACAAGTCAATTGCGAATTTTAGTTACTTGATAAGGTAATTCTGTCATGCCCTCGCTGCTTACCCCTAATCACCGATCTGAACGCATAGCTCTCTGTTATATTCGTATGTCGTGGACCCGCGAAGGTGATGAGACGCAAAGCCCTGAACGCCAACGCGCCAATATCTTGCGGAAGTGCCAAGAAGAAGGGTATACCCCATTGTGGTTTGAAGATGTAGATGGTCATAAGTCAGGTCGAGACGTGAAAAATCGTCCCGGCTGGCAGGCACTAGTTGCTCAAATCGGGAACCCGAATGTGGCAGCGGTGATTGCTAATGATTTGTCACGTCTGCACCGCAAAGGTTGGCGTATCGGCAAGCTATTGGATACGTTGGAACAGCGGGGTATCGCCCTTATCACGGCTGCACCGGGCAAGGAAATCAATACCAACAGTGCCATGGGCAAGTTCATCATCAACCTCACTGCGACCTTTGATGAGCAGTATGCGGATGACATTGCCGATAAGGTGAGGGATGGTATCCGGTACCGGAAGAGTCGCGGGAAAAGTGTTGGTAGGCCACCGTTTGGCACTGTCCGGGATGTCAATGGCTATCTACAACCCAGTAATGAGGGTGCATGGTGGCTGTTAGAGGGTTCCTATCTCAAAGGCAGTTCGGCTATATGCCCCGCCGAAGGAGCGGTGTGGCGCACGTACTACCAGACTGCCGAGTATATTCTTCGCCTCTATGCTGAAGGCGAAATAGGTGCGGAAAAACTCTCCTACCAGATGAATAGTGAGGGGTATCCTTTCCGTGACCGCAAGGGGAATCCTCGCACGGTACTCCGCGATGATATACGGCGGGTACTAGCGAATTGGCCTGAGTATGGAGGTCTGGTGCTTGGGGAGAAGGCCAAAACCCGAACGATTTTCACCGACGACGAAGTAGAGAGTATCCAGCTTGATCCTGATCGAACTGTTTTCCCAGTCGATCTCCTACAAAAAGTTGCCAAGATACGCAGTGGGCGAGCGTTGCGTCCCGTGGATCGAGGACATAAGCGAACGTCTTATCCTTACCCCATGAGCTATATCACCCGTTGTGCTCATTGTGAGGCATTGGCAATTATCGAAGGTGATCCAACTAGACGTACCAACTTAAATGGCACGTACTTAAATGGGATTCGCCGTTACCGTCACAAACCCGGTGCGAGTTGTAATTGCGGGACTCGTTCAGTGTTATGTGATCAGTTGGAAGAGGATTTTGCGCGACTCATCAAGGGCTTGACTGTCAACCGAGAGGCGCTGGCAATGATGGCCGAGTTAGCTGCTGATGCGGAGCGCAATACAACAGGCGACGATGCTTTTGTAGATCCTCACGTAGAACAACAGCGCAGTATCGAACGGATCAAGAAAAAGATTCGCAATACCAAGACCTTGTTTATGGAAGGTCATATTGAGGAAGCCGAATTCCGTCAGCGCCTTGCGGACAGTGAGCGTGAACTGGCACAATGGGAAGCGTACACGACCCACCATGAACAGGCACTGCTCGAATTGAAACAATGTTTGAACGCGATTGAACAGGTGGCTAATGTCTGGGATATAGCCGAACCCAAAGAACGGCAGATCATGGCACGCAATCTGTTTGATCACATCGTGTACGACTTGGATAAACAGAGGATTATGGACTTCCGCTTGAAGCCTTGGGCAGATCGTTTTTTGGTGCTGCGGGCGGCTCTGTACGAAGAGGATTCTGCTATTGAAACGCAAAACGCTTCCACTTATAAGCAGAAGCGTAATGTGCCCCATACGGGATTCGAACCCGTGTTTTGGCCTTGAGAGGGCCGCGTCCTAGGCCTCTAGACGAATGGGACTATTGGATACATTCTATCAAGTGCCTTTCTGCCCGTCAAGCCTGACCCACTGCTGACAACCGTATCCTCGTTTTTTGGCCTACGCCACTTTTTCGCTTTGGAACTCCGGCTATAATCCATAAAATTGTTTTTGAATCTAATTTTTTGAAGGATGGAGGCCGTCATGCGCCGATTTGGGTTGGCATTAGTGGCTTTAATGATGGTTTTGGTTGGACTGCCGCACACATCATCCTCAATGGCCCAAGACCCATGTAGCGGGCTTGTGCCCTCTCGTCTGCAATCAGGTCAAACCGCACGAGTCGTACTAAATGGGGATGGCTTAGGGAATACGGTACGTGACGGCCCCGGCAAAGATCAAAGTGGCAGCAGGGTGATTAGTGCTCTGCCGGAAGGTGCGATTGTCACGGTATCACAAGGCCCAATATGTTTGGATGGGATGGTATGGTGGTCAGTCGAAATGCCAAACGGTGGTTCAGGTTGGACGGCGGAGGGTGATGTCAGCCAGTATTACCTAGAACCCTACGAAATCAGCCTCGAAGTATATATCCCTGATGCCGCGAATCCCCGTCAACTCAATCGCTGGTATGTAAGCTATTCTGGGACTGCCTCTGCGCGTGACCCCTATGTAATACCGGGAGGTGATTCCGTGTCTGCCAGTCAATTATGGCAGCAGCCAGATATTGATGCCGCAAACCTTGCACTGGCAGATCGGTTGGTCAACTGCCCGGATGTTTTGAAAGGGACGGCATGGGAAGGCATCAGCAACGCTGGCGAGGTTATAGTGCCAGAGGGCGATTTCACGATTACTCCTTCACCTGACGGGGGGAATGTTCTACTTGTGCGCCATCGAGTTTTATCCATTCCGACTTGTGGTGGTGCTCCCGGCCCATATTACGGCGTCAGTACCATCCATCTGCTCAACCGAGAGGGGGTAACCGATTTGTTCCCTTATGGGCAGCATAACGGCGCACGATCCAAGACCGCCTGCCAATCACCCGATGTGCCAAATCTGGCGTGGACAACCGACCTCAGTGAGATTGAATGGGCGCCCGATGGGGATACGGTTGCTTTGACAGTACGCTATCTCGATCAAGATGCTGGTGGACGCAACTGTGCTTTTTATTTTATTTATCTGGTAGATGTATTTTCGGGGCGGGTGGATGCAATTGCCGAGGGGCGTCGTCCGGTGTGGGCCAATGGCGGCTCCAAGCTTTATTATTTCACGCGCACAATGGACAATGGCTATAACGTTCTGCGTGAAGATTTATGGCAGTTAAGTGAAGGCCAAGTGACTCAACTTGGTCTGCCAACCGGGGCACAGTTCGTACCTACCGCCTTTGATTCTACGGGGGTTCATTTACCTTCGACCAGCGATGGCACACGGATTTTGGTCTGCAATACCCTCAATAGCTGTCCCGATACCCTGAGCATGGAACTGGCTGACCGCAGCATTTCTCCACCAATTCCAGTTCCAGCCAATATCTTGCCCTATCAGGTCGCGCAAATTCATTATGTCGCAGGCGATACTCGTTTATTATGGCTAACCAACGACGGACACCTTTATATTCAAGCCGTGCAGGGAGTGGACACTGGCCTTTCGACAGAAATTAACTTAAATGGCGTGCCAGCCGAGTCAAAATTGATAGATATTATAGTCTTGCCTACCGGATTAGCCGCCATTTTGCAATTTGATTCTGGTGATTATCTTTTGTTAAATACGGTCAATCGGACATTACAGGCCTTGCCCGATCTAAAACCGACCCCCGCCAACTAAGGATATTCCGATGCCTCCTGACCCTCGTCGCTCGAACACAGCTTTGCCCATCGCAGAGAACCAGCCTGTGACTGACATTTTGAGCGGCGAGGTTTCAATCTTCATGCAGGGGACAATCGCGGTCTATTCCCAAAATGTCTAGCCGTATACCGGCCTATCTGATAGGTACTTTGATTTCATCTGTTTGTTATGTTTTGGCTATGTTGATTCTGTGGGCTTTGTGAAAATGAGTGAGATAGGCCGATCTGCGCTCGATCTTTCTGTCAGACCGACCTAGTTCGTACAGTTCATGTTACTTTGGTGGCCTATTTTTTAGTGGTAAGTTCGATGTCGAGAGCTTCGATATCTGAGAATTGACGGGTCTGCGTAGTTAAGGTTTCCCGAATGTTTGGCACAGGCCCTGCTAATGGGGAGGTCTCGAATTCATCCTCGGTCTCTAGCTGGACGGGGATTAATTGGCGGGTTTGTAGATGGGCAAATGGAATCTCATTGCGGAAGTATACCCGGATTGCTAATGAGCCGAGCATGAGTTCATCGCCATCTTGGAGAGTGTGACCTTTGTGACCAGACATGCGCTGACCATTGATAAAGCTGCCGTTGCTGCTAGAAAGGTCAAACGCAAAGATGTCATCGTTTTCTTGACGCACTAACATCAAATGCCGACGCGAAACCCCTAATTGATAGCCAAGAAACGGGCTAAGGTCAATGTTGGGCGTTCCGTCGGTTTCCGGCTCAGCACACCGTCCCAGAATAAGTTTATCCTGAATCGTAATATGCAATTGCTGACGTGTTGAAAGCACATGTAATGTAATCTGTGGCTTCATATCCGTTTCTCCCTCCGGATTTACGGCAGGGCTGGCCTTTACTTGGCTGGCTACCGCCATCGAACGTGGATTCGGGGTAGGGGGGCGTGGCGCGATCATAATGAATGAACTCCTTCCTCTTTATCGGTCATCTCTAAATATTTTGACTATTTTGACTTATCTATATCATATGCGAAGTTTGCAAAAACAATATTAAAAGGTACGAAAATAACAACAATTCGATGACATTTGGTTTGTATCCCAAACTATGGCTTGCGGGAAACTCACATCCATCTCAAAATAAAGAGGTGGTTGTGTATTGCAATACAGGAGAAATTTCCTATTATGAGTAAATATGTTCCTGATGCTCCAAGCAGCACCGATTCACAGGAAATCGCCGAGGCGGTGGTGCGGATGGCAGCCACGTATCGTACTCCCTTCATCGCAATTATCGGCTTCAGCGAGGCCCTCCTCGATGGCTTATCCGGTGTCCTTAATGATGCCCAGCGTGGCGATATTGAAGCAGTTCGTACAGCGGGTTGGCAGGCCTTGGGGCAGTTGAACGATATTTTGGATGTGATGAACCTCATCAGCGGCGAAATGGTCTATGAGAAGGATGCTCTAAATCCAAACCAGTTGCTCAAAGATGTCATCCGCGATTTCAGCCGTGCCCGCCCCGATCAAACCAGCCTGCTTCAATCTGAGGTTGAGGAAGATTTACCCGCCGTCGAGGGGGATGAACTTAAACTCCGTCAGATATTATTGAGCCTACTCCAAGCCGGGGTGCAAGAATCCTCCGAGCAGTCACTGGTCATACGCGCCAAAAAATCCGACGATGGGGTGCTGGTCGAAATCCGTGATGCCTATCAAGTCAGCAACAACGACGACCTAACCTATTTTTTCAGCCCCGGTTGGGTGAGCAAGCTCGCCAATAATCGCTGGCGTCGGATGCAATGGCAAACTTATCTCGCGCATCATTTGATTCATGGGCTGGGTGGTAAAATTTGGGTCGAAGCTGTGGTCGCCGACGAAAAAAGACCCGCCGGAACGCAGGTCTCTTTTGTGTTGCCATTTAAAAAAGAAGAAGCGAAACCAAGCTAAGATTCTTAGCCACCAAAAACATCAACTGGGGTAGCAGGTACCTCTTCAGTAGGCACTTCACTGGCTTCAACGGTCTCGCTAATGGCTGGAATGTCAGTGCCAGTGTGTTGGGTTGAATCGTCATCCGACAAAACAAGCGTCGCAATCAAAATGGCTACTGTGACGATGGCAACTACAACACCCATAAACGCTGGCCCAAGCCAGATCATACTCTTTTTCATTGCAATAATTCTCCAAATAGGCAGGATTCCGCGCCCAAATAATTACACATTCTCGCATAATTCGCAATAGGTTGGTATGACAGAACTACTCGTGCTGCTGGTCGTATTTTTCGCCATTTTTACCCAAAGTGTTGCTGGGTTCGGTCTTGGCTTGGTGTCCATGCCCCTCCTCACCCAACTATTAGGTATTCGGATGGCTGCCCCCCTTGTGGCTTTAATTGCGATCACTGCCGAGGTTTTGCTGCTCATTCGCTATCGAGATGACCTCGATTTCGGCGCAGTGTGGCGGCTGTCGGTGGCTTCCATGATGGCCGTCCCTTTGGGCGTCATGTCCCTCCACCGAATAGATGGTGACTTGATTCTAAAGGGCCTCGGCGTGATTATTCTTGGTTACAGCCTCTATGGTCTCTCTAATTTCCATCTGCCGGAAGTCGAACATCCGCATTGGGGTTATGGTTTTGGATTTTTATCCGGCCTACTGAGCGGGGCCTATAATTTGGCTGGCCCACCTGTCGTAATCTATGGCAACTGTCGCCGTTGGGAACCCCGCGAATTCAAAAGCAATTTACAGGGCTTTTTTATGTTCAACAGCCTCACCGTCATTGCGACCCATGCCCTTAGCCAAAATTACACCCGCACCGTTCTTAACCACTATCTGCTGGCCGTCCCCGCCATTTTGATGGGTATTGTCGTTGGCCTCGCTTTGGACAAACGCATCAACCCCATCACCTTTCGCAAGATCGTCTTGGTGCTTTTGGTGATAATAGGCCTGACCCTAATGTTTTGAATTGCTCGAAGTTGTAAAATATTGATGGAGATTCTGTAAATCGCCCATTCTTGTGCTACTCTGGAAATAGATTTTTTGCTACAGGGGGAAGTATGGCCTATATTGAGCAAAACTGGCTAGACGATGGACGGATTGTTATCTATCGCCTGTCCAGTGTAATGGAAAAAACGTGGGATGAATGGGGTCGGATGGTCATGGAAAACCTTGAAACTTGGCCCGACGACCAGCCCTATCTTGCCGTGCATGAACTAAATGCCAAAGGCGTCGGTTTGACCTATGCCCACAGCAATCATTACGATGTGTTCAAAGTCGCCATTACCCCCCGTAATCAACAAGAATTTGAGGAAATGCTGGTTTCCCGCCCCAACCTCTATGTCCGCCTTGCCATCATCGTCTCCCGTGAATTATCAGGGCAGGTGATTTTTAAGAAGGCCATCCAACTCCAAAATGAAGACCCCAACGCCCGTGTCATTGGTAAAGTCTTTTATGACGAGGACGCTGGGATTAACTGGTTGCGTGGTTTTTTGTCGGATTAACTTTCGATTTCCCGTCCCGAATATTCTGGTGGGGCTAACAACGGCCTGCCCGACACCAAATCTATTTTCAATCGTTCAGCGCGCGGTTTAACGATCTGCAAAATTTCCTGTGCCGCCTGATACGTCAATTGGGCTTGTTGTTCGTCATTCAATTGACCGCCAAATGCCAGCATGTCATGTTTGGCGAAGGCTTCATAGGCCGTGATTCCCGTCAATGCCAAATCTCCGATGTGGTCTCGCAAATTTTTCGCCTGCGACTCATTCAACTCTAAATATTTGATGATTTCCGACGCAACCATATTGAACAAGCCCTTGTATCCGGCGTTCGTGGCCCGCGCAAAATGGGGATGGCGGTTAACGTGCGTCTCGATCAGGGTTTCAGTATACGATAGACGAATACGTTTGGATTTCTGACGAAGAGCTTCCCGTTCGCGTTGAGCCTCAAGTTGCGCCTCGATTTTCTCGTGCGTCGCCGTCACCATATATTCGCGGATGCCCTCCCAGTTTTTGAATTTGGCAACCATCGCAATACGGAGAAATGTGTCAAAGTCTGCAACAGGGGTAGGCCGTTGACCTTTGCCCGGAAACTGGTGAATCTTGATTTTGTCGTCTGTAGGTTCTCCATTTTTTGGAGAACTTAGAAAACCCTGCTCAATCAGATGGGCTTTTGCTGTTTCCCAACTTTGATGAGGGTTTCCAGCATTTCCATAATGCTTGAAAACATCAATAACAGAAAAGTGCATAACTCCATTAATGATAACCTTGCGAATGGTGCCGTCAAATTCTTGGAACTGTTCAAGACTGGTCATGATGTATTATCCTTTCTAATAGTGATAGATAGTGAAGTAGCTACTTTCACACACTAGGCTCTGACTTCTCTGAAAAGTTAGGGCCTCTTTTCTAAAGATGCTAAAATGATACGAACATCGGTGCGATTTGTCAACAAATTCACTGTGAATATCAAGCGATTGATAGTCATATTCTCAAAATAGATTTTAGGTTGTCCATTTCTTCATCTGACAACTCAATAACATTTATTATTGCTACTTTATCTGCTTTTAGCCCAAATCCAACCCTGCCGTTTTTCAAAATGGAATCAACTTGATCCCACGCTCCAAATTTGATAGATAATGAATTTCTCCCTACGTACACCGAAAAAGACTCGTTTGTATCAAAAAAGCCTGCTTCCGAGTCCCAAAAGCTTTCCAAATCAAAAATTGGAGAACCTGCTATTATGGGAATATTTATACTCATTAAACTCGGCAAGTCTTGATTCAAAATAACTTTATCCGCCAAAACCAATTCTATCGAATGTATGTCGCCCGTTTTTCTACTCATTCCAATTTCTAATAAGGACTTGGATGAAGCGCCAGCACGCCAATAAAAAGTCTGACCCTGAGAACCCTCCCAGTCTACATTGAAAACATACTCATCTTTGCCGATAATCTCTGGACGAAGTATCCCAAATTCCTTTATACGCAACATAGTTTTAACTTCCAATCTACTACCATACTTTAAAATTATACAATCCCTAAAATACCGCCAATAAGGTATGTTATAAATCTCGTTGCGAACTAAAACCACCTAACTTCAGAGCGGCGGATTTATCCCCGCGTCAATTGGCTACCAAATACCGCATCCCCAGTTCCCCTCAATAGAAAATCAATCTTAGAACAATTGTTCTATAATTCCCACCCATATATCCGTAACGGCAGTTACGCTTTTATGTTTCTCCACCATATCCCTTCATACCCCCCTTCGCCTTTACGCCCATTTGGTGCGATTCCACAAGAATTAAGATTTTGACTCCTGTTGGCTGTCTTTCGCTAATCCGTTTTGCCCCAATCTCGCCCACCTCCCTCCTTCCTTTGATGGATATTTTGACCGCCCCTCTTGACTTCCAAAACGGTCTGCGCTACCTTATTGCCTACCAACTGAATAGCAATTTTCCAAAGACGTTGAACCGGAAGAGTATGTCCGAACGCGATGTGCAGAGAGCCGCCAGCTAGGTGTGAAGGCGGTACAGAGGCGCGGATTGAATGGGCCGGGGAGTTGTGTGGGCGAACCATCATGATAGTAGCCCCCATCGGAGCAGCCACCGTTATCAAGGCGAAGGGTATCGGCAGTACCAGAGCATTTCCAAAAACTCTGCCCGCACCTGAATTTAAGTGAGACACAGCGTTCTGGCGTTGGTCTAAGCCGGGTGGCACCACGGGAGCCTTCTCTCGCCCTGACGATTGAGGAGGCTCTTTTTGATTCCCAAAATCCTGTGGTGTTTGCTCGGAGGAGACTATGCTGCGAATTGCCCATGACACGACATCCCGTTTGCTACCTAAACCAGAGGACATGCCCGCCCTATTTGAACGCGGCGATCTTGTCCCAGTCTATCGCGTTCTACCCGCCGATCTCGAAACCCCCGTCTCGGCTTTTTTGAAATTATTCCGCGCCGATGAACCTGCCTTTTTGCTCGAAAGTGTGCAGGGTGGGGAGCAGGTCGGACGTTATTCATTTATCGGCGTTGGCCCGCGCAAAGTATTAGCCCCCGATACCACCCCCAGCGGTGATGCCCTCGCCGAAATCAAAGCCGAACTCGCCAACTATCACCCGGTTGCCCTCCCCGGTTTGCCGCGTTTTGTAGGTGGGGCGGTTGGCTTTTTGGGTTATGACGTGGTGGGTCAATTTGAACGTCTGCCTGCCAATGCCCCTGATGTGACGAACCTCCCCGGTGCGCTGTTCATGATTTTTGACTCCATCGTGATTGTGGATCATGTCAAATCGCAGATTATCGTATTGTCCAATGCCCATAACACGGGCGATCCCGATGCTGCTTATGCTGATGCTGCGGATCGTATCGCCGCCATTGTGGAACGTCTACGTCAGCCCCTCGGTGAAATCCCAATGGCGACCACTATTTTGGATGACCCGCTGGTCTCGAATTTTACACAGGCAGGTTTTGAGGAAGGCGTGCGCCGCGCCAAAGAATATATCGCCGCCGGGGATGCTTTCCAGATTGTGCTTTCCCAGCGCCTGACCTGCCAAACCAGTGCCCCGCCATTCACCATCTATCGTGCCTTGCGGATGCTCAACCCCGCGCCCTATATGTATTTCTTCCACTTCCCGGATGAAAACTTTAATGTCGTCGGTGCATCGCCCGAAATGATGGTGCGTTTGGAAGATGGGGTTGCCAGCGTCCGCCCCATTGCCGGGACCCGTCCACGCGGCGCGACCCCCGAAGAAGATGCCGAATTGGAAGCCAGTCTGCTGACCGATCCCAAAGAACGTGCCGAACACGTCATGCTGGTGGATTTGGGCCGCAACGACTTGGGCCGCGTTTGTGAATATGGCTCGGTGCATGTGCCAGAATTGATGACCATCGAAAAATATTCGCGGGTGATGCACATCGTCTCGCATGTCGAGGGTAAATTGCGCGAGGGGCTAGACGCCTTTGATTTATTACGGGCGACTTTCCCAGCAGGCACGGTCAGCGGCGCACCCAAAATTCGGGCGATGGAAATCATTGACGAATTGGAACCAGATCGTCGTGGGCCATATGCGGGCGCGGTGGGTTATTTCAGCTTCAACGGATCAATGGATACCTGCATCACCATCCGCACCATCACCATGCGCGGCGATCAAATTTTCCTACAGGTGGGTGCTGGTTTGGTTGCCGACAGCGACCCCGCCACCGAATTCCAAGAGACCCTTCACAAAGGCAGTGCCTTAGCTTCCGCCATCCGTATGGCTGAACGCGGTTTTGAATAAACACTAGGGGGAGAAACACCATGATTTTGGTCATTGATAACTACGACAGTTTTACCTATAACCTCGTGCAATTGCTCGGCAGCCTCGGCGCGGATTTAAAAGTCATCCGCAATGATGCCCTGACCCTACAAGAAGTAGCCGCCCTCAACCCCAGCCGGATTGTCATTTCACCCGGCCCCGGTGATCCGAATGACGGCGGCATTTCGTTGGATGCCATCAGTCAATTGGGCCAGCATATCCCGATTTTTGGCGTGTGTTTGGGCCATCAGTGTATCGGTCAGGCTTATGGCGGTCGGGTCATTCGTGCACCGCGATTGATGCACGGCAAGACCTCTCAAATTTACCACCGTAACCAGAAATTGTTTACGGGTGTACCAAGCCCCTTTGTCGCCACCCGCTACCATAGCTTGATTGTCGAAGAACCCCTACCGGATTGCCTGAGTGTGACGGCTTTCACCGAGGAGGGTGAGGTCATGGCCCTGCGTCACAAAGAATATCCGGTGGTCGGTGTGCAGTTCCACCCCGAAAGCATCTTGACGACCTACGGTGTACGGATTTTGCAGAATTTCTTAGAAGGTCGGTTGTAGGTTGACCGCATGAATATAGGGATTTCGTAGGGGCGGGTCGCCGTGCCCGCCTGTTTTTGGGAAGGCACATGGCTCCTCCCTACGCCTTCCGCATAGTGCATTAAACCCTTCCTGCTCACCAACCTGTTGATATTTTGTGCAGGTTGGACAAAAAAACCGATTTCGAATGAGTTGACGAATCATGGGTGTCCGTGTTATGCTGCTATCACTAACCAAAACACAAGGGTTTTATTGTGACCAATACCCGTTCGTTCTCGATTCCCACTGCCTACAGCGCGTCCTACGATGCGACTGTCAGCTTTTACTTTTATTATTACTTTGGGAACAGCACGGAGCGACGGGAACAACGCACGTAGCGACGATTAGCCGCTACAAACGAGAGCAGCGACCACAGGCGCGGGGTTCCCAAGAGGGACTCCGGGCCTTTTTCGTTTTCGGGGCTATTCTCGTAGCTAGGTCACAAAAAACCTTGTGGGGAATGATGAATCAGCACCTACAAGGAGATAAAACAGACACCCATGACCAATACACCTTCCGAACCTGCGTGGCAGCCCAAAATGTGCCGGGGCATTCGCGGCGCGACCACCGTTGAGGAGAACACCCGCGAAGCCATTTTGGAGGCGACCCGCGAGTTGCTAGTTTTGATGATTAAGCATAATGGCATTGTACCGGATGATGTCGCCAGTGTGATTTTTACGACGACGATGGATTTAAATGCCGAATATCCAGCAGTGGCGGCGCGGCAATTGGGTTGGCACGATGCGGCCCTGATGTGCGCTCATGAGATGGCTGTACCCCATGGTCTCAAAATGTGTTTGCGGATTTTGATTATGTGGAACACGACCCTTTCTGCTCATGAAATCCATCATGTCTATATCAACGGCGCAAAACATTTACGGCCTGATCGTTCGATTGAAATAAAAGATTTAACCGAAGTGCTGGCGGAGGAACTGACCGCCAAAAGTTAGAACCTGATTCTTGCTAGGGAAAAAATTATTCATCAACCACACTGATAGGGAGAGTTTGCAATGATCGTAGTCATGTCTAGTGCCGCAACCGCCCGTGAAATCTCTGAAGTAATTGCCCGTATCCGTGCGATGGGTTATGAAGTCCACCTCTCAGAAGGTAAAGAACGCACCATTATCGGCATCATTGGTCGGGGCCGTCCCGTTGACCGTGACCAACTTGGTGTCATGTCCGGTGTTCAGGATGTCATCCCCGTTTCCCACCCCTACAAAATTGCCAGCCGTGAATATCACCCCGACGATACCCAAGTGCCCCTCAATGGTATCAATGTGGGTGGCCCAGATTTAGCGGTGATTGCAGGACCATGCTCCGTAGAAGGCCGCAGCGAAATTATTGAAATCGCCCATATTGTGCGCGAAGCCGGGGCAACGGCCTTACGGGGTGGGGCGTTCAAACCACGTACCTCGCCCTATGCTTTCCAAGGGCTAGGCGAGGAAGGGTTGCGTTATTTAGCTGAGGCGCGTGAACAAACGGGCCTGCCGATTGTTACCGAGGTCATGGACCCCGCGCTTGTGCCACTGGTCTGCCAATATGCCGATGTGCTGCAAATTGGTGCCCGCAACATGCAAAATTATGCCTTGCTCAACGCCGTCGGGGAGAGCCAATATCCGGTGCTTCTCAAGCGTGGCATGAGCAGCACCATTGAAGAACTGCTCATGGCTGCCGAATACGTCTTGAGCAAAGGCAATATGCGAGTGATGTTATGTGAACGCGGCATCCGCACCTATGAAACCGCCACCCGCAACACCTTTGACATCAACGCCATTCCCGTCCTCAAGCATTTGTCACACCTGCCTGTGATCGCCGACCCCAGTCATGGCACAGGCAAATGGGAATATGTCGAAAGTGTATCATTAGCGGCAGTCGCGGCGGGAGCGGACGGCCTCATTTTGGAGGTGCATCAAGACCCCGACCACGCCGCCTCGGATGGTCGCCAATCGTTGCGGCCCGATAAATTTGCTCAACTAGTGCAAAAAGCGGGGCGTCTGGCGGAAGTGGTCGGCAAGCGGGTGCATGAACCGATTCCCGCCCCTGTTCCATCCCATTAAACATTTGAATTTCCGGGCGAGTCCACCACAACTCGTCCTTACCATTGTTGAGGCATGAATGTCTGATAACGCTATTGATGGGTTTACGGTGCATATTATTGGCTTAGGGTTGATGGGTGGCTCGCTGGCGATGGCCCTGCGTGGTCATGTGCAATGGATTACTGCCCAAGACGCCAACCCTGCCAATTTGGAAGCGGCTATACAAGCAGGGGTGATTGATAGGGTTGGAGGGCTAGATCAGGCTGATATTGTGATTTTGGCCGTCCCCTCTGATCGCATCCCCCAATTGATTCACCAGTTTTGCACCGCTGGTCAATTAAAAAACGGCGCGTTGGTGATGGACATCGGCAGCACCAAAGGCCGTATCTGTGATACCCTCGATAGCCTGCCCGATACTGTTGCGGCGATTGGGGGGCATCCGATGTGTGGCCTCGCCGAAAATGGCTATCGCAACGCCATCCCCACTTTGTATAAAGGGGCGCGTTTTGTCCTGTGCGAGACGGTGTTGACCACCCCCGCCGCGCGTGCCGTTGCCGAAAACTTGGTGATGGCGATTGGGGCAAGGCCACTGTGGATGGATAGGTATCGCCACGACGCCCTGACCGCCCTCACCAGCCATCTACCCCATGTGCTGAGTTTTGCCCTGATGCGTTTGGCGATGGAAGCCTCAGCCGAGGATGAAGCACTGTTTCAGTTGGCGGCAGGCGGTTTTGACGGCGCGACCCGTTTGGCCCGTACCGAAGAAAACATGATTACGGGTATGTTTACGACCAACGCCGCGCAAATCCGTCCCCTCTTGGCCCGCCTCCGCAATCACTTGGATACCCTCGACGCCCTATTTGATCATCCTGATGAACTACGTGAAGAACTTGCGCGGGTAGTCGAGGCCCGCCGCCTTTACACCAAGACCTATGGAGAACGCCCGATCTCATGACCACCCATAACCAAACTTCGACCCGCGTGCGTATCCACCCCGGTCAAGCCCTGCGCGGGGTGATTCGTGTGCCGGGGGATAAATCCATTTCACATCGGGCGCTGATTTTTGGCGCACTGGCGGATGGTGTTAGCGAAATTCGTGGATTTTTACCCGCTGGTGATACATTGGCGACGCTCGGCTGTATTCGCGCTTTGGGGGTGCAGGTAGATCGCCACGACGACACGACCCTGACCGTACATGGGCGCGGCTTACGCGGTTTGCAGCAGCCAAGCCAACCCCTCGATTGTGTTAACGCGGGTACGGGGATTCGTTTATTGGCAGGCGTGATGGCGGGCCAACCCTTCCCCAGCGTGTTGGATGGCAGCGAACAACTGCGCCGCCGTCCGATGAAACGCATTACTGAGCCGTTACGTTTGATGGGGGCGAATGTTGAAGAAAATGAAGGCCGTGCCCCGTTGCATTTTGGTGGTGCATTTCTCAAGGGTATCACCTATGAAATGCCTGTCGCCAGTGCCCAAGTCAAAAGTTGTCTGCTACTGGCGGGGTTATTTGCCGATGGCCCGACCACGATTATTGAACCCGGTCCGGCGCGTGACCACACTGAAGGCATGTTGCGGGCAATGGGGGCGGATATTCGCAAAGACGGCAACCGCGTGACAATTACCCCGGTTGAGCGTTTGCACCCCCTCAGTTGGACAATCCCCGCCGATATTTCATCCGCCGCGTTCCCACTGGTCGCAGGTTTATTGGTGGATGGGGCCGAGGTGGTGATTGAAGGGGTAGGGGTCAACGATACCCGTACTGGTATTTTGGATGCCCTCGCCATGATGGGCGCAGTGGTGCATCAATCCAATGTGCATGAAGAAGGCGGTGAACCCGTCGCCGATTTGTTGGTGCGCTCTACCCAATTGCACGGGACAAGCATCAAAGGTGATTTGGTCGTTCGTATGATTGATGAATTCCCAATTTTGATGGTTGCCGCCCTCCATGCCAACGGCATCACCGAAGTCAGCGAGGCGCGGGAACTGCGGGTCAAAGAAACGGATCGTATCGCGGTCATGGCGGGGGAATTACGCAAACTCGGCGCGGTGATTGAAGAACGCCCCGACGGGTTTGTGATTGAAGGCCCCCAGCAGCTAAAGGGTGCGGTGGTGGATGGGCATGACGATCATCGAGTCGCCATGAGCCTGACCGTCGCCGGACTGTTGGCAGAGGGGGAAACCATTGTCGAAGATGCCCGCTGCGCCCATGATTCGTTCCCCGGTTTTGTGGAAACCATGCAATCATTAGGCGCAGGGGTGGACTGGTTGCCTGATTAGCCTTTATTGTTGGTCAGGCGTTTGTGGCAAATAGAGTGGTGCATAATCGCTTGGATTTGAGACGGGCAGCCGAAAACTGCTTGTCCAAGCGGGCGGGGCGGGTGGCGGTGAGTTTGCTAATCTCCCACGCCAATCATCATCGGTTAGCCGCACGGGAGGATACCCTAGCTCAATGAATTCATAGTAGGTGAAGGTCGGGCCGACATACATTGTGTTTACTTCGTCGGTATTGCCCACAATCATCGTGGTAGAGACTGGCCCCGTGCCAATATGCAAAATACCGGGAGGCAGTAGATCAGGGATTTCGGGGTTGTGGTTGATATTGGTGTGGACATCGGCGATTAATGCCGGGGAGTCATCTTCCCACGGGAAAAGCCCCATATACCAACCATTCCATTCCCATGGATCCACCCCACAGATTTGTTGTTCGCGGTATTGCCGGATGACAATGCTCCGCAGAAAAAGGCCTTCATCTTCGGTAAACTGTTCAAGGCGAAGTTCTTTTTCGGCGAGGGTCTGCAATTGGATTGCGGTATTTTCGAGGTCGCCAAAGTAGGTTAATGTGGTTTCTAAGGTGCGTTGTTCGTTCTCAAGATCGTAAGCGCTCAACACGTTATCAGATGGGGGGATTTGCTCAAATAGGCTACGACCCGCCCGCGCATAATCGGCAACAGCGGCGTAAAAGGCGGGATAGGGTTCGACATAACCCGTTGGATACTGGCAAGCGACGCCTTCGGTAAATGATTGTTTGACATACAAAATGTTGTCGTGCCGAAGTTGTGCCCAAGAAGCCAATTGGGTATGCAGCATTTTATCGGCCCATGCGGGGGTTTGCATCGAATCCGCATAAAAGCCATTGTCACTGACCGGGTTGTTGAGGGTACGTAAAATGGTTAACCAGCGATTATAAAAGCTGCTATTCCAGAAGTTACTATCAGTGGTGGCAACTTGGGTACGGGCCGCTTCTAAGGAGTTCTGATAACCATATAGGGCAAGTTCATCTGTCAAATGTGCCATGGCTTGATTATTGCCAAGTGCATACATCACATCTAATGTGTTAGGGTAGGGCCGTAGAATTTGTTGGTCGTCATCGGTATAGAGGCGGTCAAATACAAGGTTGCTCATGATCTCGGAATCAATTGCGTAGCGCGACCCCAAGAGCATGAAGGTGACAGGTTGTGGGACAGCCTCATTTCTGTTGAGATAGGCCCAAGTGATTTGACCGGAGATGCGCTGCCAACCGTAATCAGTGGTCGTGAGCATGGTTAACAAGTGATCGGGGTCGGAATAGTTGAGCACATCAGCGGCGCTATTTAACCCCGCATCGCTCATAAACCGCTCAAGGTCATCAAGAGTCACGTTATCACTTTGGCCCACAAAGGCTGTCAGCAATGTATCAATCGCTTCCCAATTGGAGCGTTGCTGGGCATCTTGAATAGTCTGGCGCAGCAAAAAGGCACTTGCTAGGGCTTCCAGATTGAGCGTCGGAAAGGCCGTCTCGGGGTCAAAGCTCACCATACGGAAATCTATCTGGGCTAACCATGTCATTGCGCGGAAATACAGGCCCAAATAGTAATCTTCTGTATAATGTCCGCGTGGTTTAAAGAGAGTAAAATCAATCTCTCTTTCGACCCCAAACAGATTTACTTTTTCCACGCCAGCGGCTTCGGTTGCCATCGCGTGATAGCGATTCGTATTTGCGTCAGGAGCAGTGTCATTCAGCAATAATAGGGCGGTTGTGAAATAGGTTTCCAAATCAGCATAGAGAGGCGTCATGGCGGGGTCGGTATTGTCGTTGGCTTGGGAGTGGAGTTTAACCAAACACTGTTCCAACATTACCCGCAGGCGAGGCATTAGGATGTTGCGTTCCATATTTTGCAACAAATCATCGTAGGTCTCATGCACCGCTTGTAAAATGGAATCGGTGGTGACGAGGACGGGCAAATCTTTCCAGTAGATATAGGCGTAGGCGATGGTAAAGCTGTTGAAGGCAAGGCGATCACTCATCACCACACCATTTTGCTCTAACATCGTAATCTCATCCGGCGAGAGGGCAAAAGTGCCATCAACAAGATCAAAATATTGGGCTTCACGAGGGTTAAAGCGATTGGGTCGTTGTTCAGGATTGGCTAAAGCAAATTTTTGCAGATTTGAGGCGGCGAGTGTAAACAGAACGATGAGGATCAACGAAGTGCGCCAACGATTTTTTAACATGGCGTTTTGTCCTTCACCCACAGGGGTGTATCGCTGATTTTATTATTACTACTATAGTATACGAATAGAGTTCGATTCTGGGAAAGCTGACCATGAAGCGTATAGGAATCATTGGCTGGCCTGTCGAACACAGCTTATCGCCTGTCATGCACAATGCGGCGTTTGCGGCGCTTGGCCTGTCCGATTGGCATTATGAACGACTGCCCACGCCTAAAGAAGACCTAACAACCCGCATCGAAAACTTGATAAAAGAGGGCTTTGTCGGCGCGAATGTCACTGTTCCCCATAAACAAGCCGTGATGCCTCTGCTGAATAACATCACATTGGCGGCACGGGGGATTGGTGCGGTCAACACGATTGTGATTGAGGAGGGGCGCACCGAAGGCTATAACACCGACAGCCCCGGCTTCATGCTCGATCTT
Organism: Chloroflexota bacterium; assembly: GCA_024434115.1. Lineage (GTDB taxonomy): Bacteria > Chloroflexota > Anaerolineae > Aggregatilineales > J027 > CFX10. The sequence continues at coordinate 121,601 of QMIT01000012.1, read as the reverse complement.
GCCGCGCAGGGAGTAGAGGTTGCAGGCAAACGGGCGCTCGTGTTGGGGGCGGGGGGTTCGGCTCATGCAGTGGTTTTGGGGTTGGCGAATGGTGGGGCGCATGTCACGGTGGTCGCTCGGCGTGACAATGCCGCTTGGGAATTGCGCAATGCTGTGCGGCGTGGGGTCTCGAAACAGCTTGAAATTGAGGTACAGCCCTTATCGGCCCTCGCTAAAGTTGCCGCTACCGTTGATGTGATTGTCAACACGACACCCGTCGGCATGTGGCCCAACGTCGAGGAATCGCCGTGGCCCGAATATGTGCCAATTCCAAGCGGGGTAGTCGTCTATGATTTGATTTATCGCCCTATGCAAACTAAGTTTATGCAGCAGGCCGAAGCCGCTGGCGCACGGGCTATTGGCGGCTTGGGGATGCTGGTCTATCAAGGTGCAGCCGCTTTTGAATTATGGACGGGCCAACAAGCCCCGGCAGATGTCATGCGGGCGGCAGCACTCGAAGCACTGAAATAGTGCGAATAGGCGGCTTCAGGTATCATTAGGAAGGTATGGACTAGAGTGCGATTAAGGAGCATGTATGGCCCGTATCACCCGTGATGATGTCATTGCAATTTTGAAACGTGACCGTGATCTCACTGGTCTCAACCTTTCGATGCTCAAACTGAATGGGCTAGATATGACCGAGGCCAATTTAGCCGAAGCTAACTTATTTTATTGCGACTTATCCAATACCAATCTCACGGGTGCGATTATGCAAAACGCCAATTTAATGAACGCCCGTTTGCCCGAAGCCAAAATGGATTACGCCTATCTTGCGGGGGCCAAGCTCAACCATGCCCGCCTCTATCGTACCTCGTTGATACAGGCGATTTTTCAGTTGGCGGTGCTGGATTATTGCAATCTTACCCATGCCCGTTTGACTGGGGCGGATTTCACCCGTGCCCGTATGGATAGCTGTTATTTGATTGGGGTGGATTTGACGGGGGGGTGTCTGCGGGAGGCTTCATTGATGTCGGCCAATCTCACCGACTCGGTATTGGCTCAGGTAGATGCTGAGGCCGCGAATTTTCAAGCTGCCAATCTGACCAGAGCACGGTGTGAACGCAGTTATTTGGTCGGGGCGATTTTGGCAGATACGAACCTCACGAATACCAATTTTGTGGAGGCTGATTTGTCAGCGGCGACGCTTTCACGGGCGACGATTGAGGAGACGGATTTCAGTTACGCCAACCTCAGTATTGCTCGTTTTACCGATGCCAAACTCCGCAGTCCTAACTTTACTGGCGCAACGATGGATGGTGTAGAAGGTTTATGATTCGATTTTTGACAGCGGGGGAGAGTCATGGCCCGCTTTTAACTGGAATTTTGGAGGGGATGCCCGCCGGATTGCCCCTATCCCAAGAACAACTCAATCTCGATCTGGCCCGTCGCCAGCAGGGATATGGCAGCGGTGGCAGAATGCAGATTGAACGTGATGAGGTACGCATCACCGGCGGGGTGATGGCGGGCAAAACCACAGGTGGCCCCATTAGCCTCATCATCGAAAACCGCGATTGGAAAAATTGGGCGGAAAAAGACATCCCCCCCATGACCACACCGCGTCCCGGTCACGCCGACCTAACAGGCACGCTTAAATATGGCTATGATGATTTACGCATTGCGCTGGAACGTTCTAGTGCGCGGGAGACAGCCGTGCGGGTCGCTGTCGGGGCGATTTGCAAACGCTTCTTGGGGGAATTTGGTGTGGTGATTGGTGGCTATGTCACCGAGATTGGCGGGGTGGTCGCGGATTTACCCGAACCACCAGATTATCCTGCGCGATTTGCCGCCGCTGAGGAGTCGGATGTGCGTTGCCCTGACCCTCTTGCTTCCGAAGGCATTCGGGAAGCCATCCGCCAATGCAAAATTGATAAGGATACGCTTGGTGGGGTGATTGAAGTGGTTGCACTCCATCTACCCCCCGGCTTGGGGTCGCATGTGCATTATGACCGCCGCCTGAGTGGTCGCTTGGTTGGCGCGGTATGCAGTGTGCAGAGCATCAAAGGCGCGGAAATCGGCACGGCTTTTGCCAATACCCGCAAACCCGGCACACAGGTTCACGACCAGATTCTGCTGGGTGAAAATGGCAAGCTGACCCGTCAAACCAATCGCTCTGGCGGATTGGAAGGCGGCATGACCACAGGGGAACCCTTAATTGTTCGCGCCGCCATGAAGCCGATTAGCACCACCCTGACCCCACTGGCCTCGGTCAATTTGGCGACGGGTGAACCCGAAGGCACGACCTATGAACGCAGTGACTTCTGTGCCACGCCGCGTGCCGTCCCTGTCATTGAGGCGATGGTAGCGATTGTGCTGGCGGATGCCCTGCTGGAAAAATTGGGTGGCGATTCATTGGCGGAAATGCGCCCTCGCTATGACCTGCTCAAACGCGGCGAATTGAGCGATTTTGCGATGCACAATACGACTTGGCGGTTTGGTTATGTCTGATACCCCACAACGCAAACTCGTTCTGACAGGTTTCATGGGCACAGGCAAAACCACATTGGGGCGGCTCGTCGCGGAAAAAGTCGGTGTGCCGTTCATTGACCTCGATGATGTCATCATGCAAAAAGTCGGCCTCAGCATCCCCGAAATTTTTGAAAAATACGGTGAGGCAGGTTTCCGCGCATGGGAATCTGCTGTTTGTGCCGAAGTTGCCGCCGACCCGCGTGTCATGGTCGTGGCGACGGGTGGGGGAGCATTATTAAATCTTGCCAACCAGCGACTATTTGATAATGACATTATTATCTGCCTATTCTCTTCCCCTGAAATAATCTATCAACGACTCAAAGAGCAAACGGGCCGCCCTTTATTGCAAGTCGAAAACCCACAGGAGCGTATCGCCGAATTACTTAACCAAAGAGAACCGATTTATGATCGCTTCAAAAATAAGCAATACATTAGCTATAGAATGCGCCATCAGACAGTTGAAGATCAGCTAAATGAACTGCGAGATAGTCTTATCAAATGGTGGCAACGTGATGATCGCTGGCGACAAGGTGAATTGAGAGTCCAAACGCCAGAGGGTAGCTACCCAATAAATCTAGCAGAAGGGGCGCTGAAAAACCTTTGGGAAATTATCGGTGTGAATGTAGGCGAAATTGGGTGGATCCATGTAGTGGCCTCAGATTCCAACGTGACCCCGTTATATGGTGAAAAGGTTGCCGATGAAATCTTGCAACCTTGGGGCAGATTAATTGAGATACCTGCCGGAGAAAAGTATAAAAATCTTGAAACGGTAAATCGCCTTTATGATGAATTTGCTGAAAACAGTTTAGACCGTCACGGTGTTGTGATTGCTCTTGGTGGTGGGGTGGTCGGTGATACTGTCGGTTTTGCGGCGGCGACCTATATGCGTGGCGTCAAATTTGTGCAAATCCCGACGACCCTCTTGGCGATGGTGGATTCCTCCGTCGGCGGCAAGGTTGGGGTGGATATTCCACAGGGCAAAAATTTGGTCGGGGCCTTTAAACAACCGGATCTAGTCATCATTGACCCCGAAGTCCTCAAAACGCTCCCCCCTGAAGAAATGAGCGCGGGCATGGCGGAGGTCATCAAACACGGCCTTATAGCTAACCCCGCCCTGTTGGATGAGGATATGCCGCTGGTCGAAAAAATCAAAGCCGCCGTGCAGGTCAAAATTGATATTGTCCAGCGTGATCCCTATGAACAAGGTGAACGTGCCCATTTAAATTTGGGTCACACCTTTGCTCATGCCATTGAACAGGTCAGTGGTTATGCGTGGCGGCATGGTTTCGCGGTGGGGGTCGGGTTGGTCGGCGCGGCGCTGCTCTCACAAAAATTGGGCTATCTCGATGGGGATGATGTCGGCTTTATCGAAAATAAGGTCAAATCGGCAGGTCTGCCCATTCGTTATCAAAGACTATCCCCCGAAGCCCTATGGGAAGCCATGAAACTCGACAAAAAATGGCGGGGTGGTCGTTCGCATTTTGTTATTTTGAAAGGCATTGGCAATCCGGCGGTGGTGTCGGATGTGCCGCGTGAAACCGTACTCGAAATTTTGGAGATGCTGCGTGATGACTGACATTCAGCCGATGACGTTTTTGGTGCTGCATGGCCCCAACCTCAATTTATTAGGCACACGCGAACCAGAGGTCTATGGCAACATCACGCTGGATCATATCAACGCCACTTTGCATGATGCGGCTGCCCCTCATGCGATTTCGCTGCAAATCCACCAGTCGAATCATGAAGGCCAGTTGATTGATTGGATTCAAGATGCGCGGGGATGGGCGGCGGGCCTGATTATCAACCCCGGCGGGTATACCCACACCTCCGTTGCCTTACGTGATGCGATTTCGGGTGTAGGTTTGCCCACTGTCGAATGCCATCTGTCCAATATTCATGCGCGTGAGCCGTTCCGCCATACCTCGCTGATTGCCCCGGTCTGTATCGGGCAAATTTGCGGCTTTGGCTGGCGCAGTTATCTTCTTGCCCTCGAAGCCCTCCGCGCCCATCTTCAAGACCATTGAATTTGTAGGGGTGGTGTCTCGGACTCGACCTGTTTTAAACGAATCCCTTGCTGATTGTCTGTGTTTTCTGACAGCCATCAACAGGTGAAACGTGGGTTGAATCGGAATTTTTTCTGGTAAAATAACAACCCACATTACAGCAATCATCAAGGTTTTGGATCGTCAGTAGGTTGTTTTTGGAGATATTGGGCTATGCAAATTCGCCGGGATCGTTCCGCGCTTCATTTTGGCCGACGCGCCCGCCGCCGAGGGCCTAGCTGGTTTTTCGGATTTTGGTTTTTTTCGATGGCCGCCGCCGTATTGGTGATGTGGCAGATGGATCGGGTCCAACCGGAAGTTTTGGCAGTGGTGATGGGGCCACCCACACCGACCACCGATGCCGTCACCCTTGCCCAACTTGCTGAAGAAGCCTATTGGCAGGGCGATCTGGATAACAGCATTCTTTATTATTCCCAAGCCTATGAACTAACCCCGAACGATATGGGCATCATGTTTGAATACGTGCGGAATCTCGTCTATGGCAGTTACGATGGACGTGGTTTTGTTTTCCGTGCGGAACGTGCCCTCGAAGTAGCCCAAGAAGCAGTGGACAATTACCCCAATGACCCACGTGCGCTGGCGGCCTATACATTAGCATTGGTCGCGCGGGATCGGGGTGAAGAAGCCGCCGCCGCCGGGATTAAAGCGGTTGACCGTGCGCCAGATTGGGCCGAAGCGCGTGCCTATCTTTCGATGGCCTACCGTGAACAAGAACGCTGGCTAAATGCCCAAGAAACCGGACAAAAAGCGGTTGATTTAAACCCCAACAGTGTAGACGCCCGTCGCGCACTGGCATTGGCAATGGCCTTTACCGGACAATTTGATATTGCCATCGGTCAATTTGAGCAGGCCATCCAAGCCCATCCGCGTCTCAACGTGCTGTATTTTGAATTAGCGCCCTATTACATCGTCAAAGGTAATTTCGACGCTGCCATCCAAGCCTATGACCGCGTACTTGCCAACGATTCGACCAACGTGAAGGCATGGACGCGCAAATGTGAGACGTTCTTCCAACAGCGGAATGACATCAGCGCCCGTGAATCCTGCGAACAAGCGGTGGAACTTGACCCGACCTATCCCGATGCTTTTAAACAACTCGGTATGGTACAGTATACCAGTCGCAATTATGAAGGGGCAGTCGAGACCTTCCAGATATGTATTGATTTGATGAACCAAGCCGGATTGAAGTTGGAAGAGCAACTAGGTGAATGTTATACCTATCAAGGTTTGGCCTACCAGATATTAGCCCAATGTCATCTTGCCATGCCCGTTTTTGAAGTTGCGCTGCAAACCGACCCCAGTGATTTCTTAAAAAACAATATCTATATCGGCATGGACTACTGTATCAAAGGCGATACCAACTACTCAGGTTATCAAGTGCCAACTGCTGTGCCGCCGACTGCTATTCCACCGGAACCAATCGGGATTTACTGATAGACGATTATGCAATTACGGGTTCCCAAGAAATACCAAGCCTCCAAGCGCCATCGCCGACGTCTCTTTCGTTCGCGGCGTTGGATGGTGCTTTGGGCCGTAACCTTCATCATTGCCTATGCAGGTTATTGGATTCTGCAAAATCCGACGTTGACCCGCGACTATATGGACAATTTTCGGGAGAATGTCGGGAATGAGATTGGCGATGCCCGTACCCGTTATTTCCCCGACCCGCCAACCGCCACACCAGATGTCCGGGACGAATCGGTGGAGGCCGAAAATGCTTATCGGCTAGGCGATTATGAACAGGCTATAACACTCTACCGTGAGGTGGTGAACGGCAAGCCCAACGATGTCGGGATTCACTTTCGGCTGGCCTATTTACTGCTGATTACCTCCGGTTCGGGCAGTGATACCGTAAAGATTAATGAGGCGCTTGAAATGGCCCAAGCCACCATTTCCGCCAATCCTGAGTCTCCATTGGGGTGGATGATTCAAGCGATGGCGCTGGATTGGGGGTTGCAGCATAATCGGGCGCTTGCCTCGGCTCAACGTGCGCTTGAAATTGACCCCAGTTCGATTTTTGCAAAGGCCGTGCTGGGCAATATCTATCGCAATTTGGGGGACTTGGGATTATCCAAAGCGACCTTTGATGATGCGATTGCCCAAATTCAGCGGAACGGTGCGGAAAATGAGACCGTCGCCCAAGTCTATCGCAATTATGGCCGTTACCTGTCGAGTCAGGCGGATTACGAGGGGGCTGCTGATGCCTATCAGCGAGCGCGTCAGGCTATGCCCAGCCAGACCTATATCACCCTCGAATTAGCCACTTATGTCTATTTGCCCCTCGGTAGTGAAAGCCCCTCCCAAACCCAAACGGCGATTGACTTGTTGGAAGAAACGCTTGCTACTGCCCCACGTGATACGGCTGTCCTCTACCAGTTAGGGCTGCTGTATCGTAATCAAGGCAATCCCGAACGTTCGAGCGAGCGTTTTCAGCAGTGTATTATCGTGAATGAGACATACTGGCCTTGTTATTCGGAACTGGGGTGGGCGGAGTTTTGGGTAAATACCAATTACGTCAAAACAATCGAATTCATGACAAAAGCTACTCAGCTTGGCTCGGATGACCCCTACGACTATTTCTTGTTAGCGCGTTCCTATTATCGTTTGCAGCCGCCCCAATGCGATCAAGCAGCACAACCCTTACGTGATGGCCTAGCCTTGATTGACCAAAATGGCGAACCCCCTACCGTGACCAGAAGTGATTTTCTCCAAGCATTTAGTGACTGTGGGTTAGCCCAACCACAGGCTGCCCCTCAAGTGACCGCCACCCCTGATGTCGTTGCGACCACCCCCGAAGCGACCATTGCCCCCCAATAAAACAAAAAGGCCGACGTGTAAAATCGGCCTCGTGGAGTTTTGAATCTCACTGCTTATCGTTTATAGGGCGTCATCTCATACCAGTTTTTGCCAATACGGGCATCGGCGCGGAGGGGTGCTTTGAGTGCATAGGCGTTTTGCATCACCTCAACGATTAGCGGTGTCACGATGTCAATTTCATCTTCCGGCACTTCCAATACCAATTCGTCATGCACCTGCAAAATCATTGCAGCGTGGTAATTGCGGGCCTTTAATTCGCGCCCCAAATTCAGCATGGCAATTTTCATGATGTCGGCGGCGGTGCCTTGAATCGGCATGTTGATCGCTTCCCGCTCGATGCGCTGACGGGTCACGGCATCCGTAGTGGTTTGTAGGCCGGGAAAATAGCGTTTGCGACCAAGCAGAGTAGTCAGATAGCCCTGCTGACGGGCCAATTCTTTGCTGCCGTCCAAATACTTTTTCACGCCGGGGAAACGAGCAAAATACTCATTGATAAACGCAGTGGCTTCGGCGAGGGTCAGATTGGAATCACGGGCCAAGCGGAACGCCCCCATGCCATACATCAATCCAAAATTGACCGACTTGGCAAAAGATCGCTGTTCATACGTCACATCTTTAATATCAATGCGGTGTACGGCGGCGGCGGTGCTGGCGTGAATATCCAACCCCTGCCGGAAGGCTTCCAACAAGGCGGTATCCCCTGAATAATGCGCCAAAATCCGCAGTTCCACCTGTGAATAGTCGGCAGAAACCAAGACATGACCTTCGGGCGCGATAAAGGCCTTGCGTACTTTACGACCTTCTTCATTGCGAATCGGGATGTTTTGCAGATTGGGGTCATTCGACGAGACACGCCCTGTCGAAGTGCCCGTAATGTTAAACGAGGTATGCACACGACCCGTGTAGCGATTGACTAGTGCGGGCAATGCTTCGACATAGGTGCTTTTCAATTTTTGCACCTGCCGATATTCCAAAATCAACGGAATGACCGGATGTTGGTCGCGCATATCTTCCAACACATCGGCGGTCAGGGAGAAATTCTTGGTCTTTTTGGTTTTTTTCAGTCCGGCGGTGTCCAACCCCAATTTGCCAAACAATACATCACTCAACTGGGGCAGGCTGTTGATATTGAACTTGCCATAACCACAGGTCAGATAGATATTGTCCTCTAATTGAGCCAGTCGCTCGCCTAGTTCAGCGCCGAAGGTTTTTAGGAAGGGTACATCCAACAAAACGCCGTGCATTTCGATATCAGCCAGTAGGGGCACGAGTGGCATTTCCATCTCATCAAGCAGGCCGCGTAAATCGCGCTGTTTTAAATCCTCTTCCAATTGTTCCTTCAGCGGCAAGACGACCACCGCATCGGCGACGGCATACGGGGCTGCTTTTTCAATTGCCACCCGTGCAAACGAGATTTGATTTTTGCCCGTGCCGATCAATTCCTCGATTTTTTGCATCTGCACGTTCAAACGCTGGGCTGCCAAATCTTTTAACCCCAAAAAGCGCGAGGAGGTGTTGGTCAACCATTCGGCGATCATCGTGTCAAAGACCATCGGGGTGACTTCCAACCCATAACGCCGCAGCATGACAAAATCGTAATTGGCATTATGGGCTACCTTGCCAATAGTGGGATTGGTCAGGGCGGGGCGGATGGCGTCAATCACTTGATGCAGGGGCAGTTGGTCGGGGGTGTAGCCTTCCAACAAATCTTCTTGATGCGGGCCGCCATTGTGCGAGGGGTTTTGGAACGCAAGCGGGTCAACTCCTAATGGTGTACCCGCCGGAGCATTGGCCGGCACATGCCCAACCGGGATGTAATACCCGCGTGTGCCATCCACTGCCAGCGAAATGCCCACCAAACTTTCCGCCATCTTATCAAGGCCTGTTGTTTCTGTGTCAAACCCGATAAACGTCGCCTTGTTGAGCGCCTCGGCCAATTCCGCCAGTTGCGCTTTGGTGGTCACAATCGTGGTTTCATACGGGACAAGGGTTACGGATTCAGGCGGGGCAGGAGCTTCAACAGCGTCACCGAACATGCTCATTTGACCCGATTGGCCCGACTGCGCCGAGGTCGAACGCTGCCGATGGGTCAATTTTTGCAGCCGACTGAGCATCGTGCGGAATTCGACCTGACGAAAGACCTCGTTGACGACCTGCGGATCAAAGTCATGGGTGACACAGGCGGGCAGATGCAGCGTAATTGGCACATCGCGTTTGATGGTCGCCAGCGTTTTGCTCAAAAAAGCCATCTCGCGGCCTGCGATCAGTTTTTCTTTTTGGCTGCCTTTTAGCTCATGGATGTGTTCATAGACTCCCTCGACGGAACCGTAGGTTTGCACCAACGCCAACGCCCCTTTTTCGCCGATGCCTGCCACGCCGGGGATATTATCGGAGTTATCGCCCATAAAGGCTTTTAAATCCACGAGTTGATGGGGTAGTAGCGCCGGATATTTGATGGCGTAGGCGTCCAGATCATAGATGACATCTTCGGCTGGCCCTTTTCCCGGCCCACCACGTTGGGGAAGCTGCACGTGGGTGTGTTCGCTGACCAATTGCAATAAATCTTTGTCGCCCGTCACGATCAGCACATCGCAGCCAGCATCTTCGGCCTGTCGGGTCACAGTGCCAATGATGTCGTCGGCTTCATACCCCTCTAATGCCAACACGGGGATGTTAAAGGCCCGTACAATTTCTTCGATGCGATTCAACTGGATGGCAAGTTCATCCGGCATTTTTTCGCGCGTGCCTTTGTAATCGGGGTAAAGTTGATCGCGCTCACTCAGCCCTTTGTCAAAACTGATAGCGAAATATTCAGGGGCATCTTCTAAAATATCCAAAATCGTGCGCGTAAATCCGAAAGTGGCATTGGTGGGTTCGCCGCTAGTGGTAAAAAAGTGGCTGTTTTCCAGTTTGATCGAGAAAAAAGCACGATACGCGACAGCATGACCATCTACCAAGACCAGCAATGGGCGTTGATTGCTTTGTTCAGACATGGGCTTCCCCTGTAATGAGAACGAACACCTGTGCGAAAAATTATACCGCAGGAAAGGCAAACAGGAAATATGGACGATATAAAACAGCGTACCCAAGCACAATTTGGGGCAACCGCCGCCAACTATGTCAGCAGCGGCACATTTTCCAAAGGGGAGGATTTACGCCGCCTGCTTGAAATTGTCCAGCCGCAACCGGATTGGCGCGTCTTGGATATTGCGACGGGTGGGGGGCATACGGCTGGATTATTCGCACCCTATGTGCAGCAGGTCATCGCTACCGATTTGACCGAACCGATGTTGGTGGCGGCACGCACCCATCTGCAAAATACCTTAGGGGACGACGGGGACAAGCTGGATTATGCTCGTACCGACGCCGAACATCTGCCTTTCCCCAATGACGCCTTTGATTTAGTGACCTGCCGCCTTGCCGCCCATCATTTCCCGAATGTGCTCGGTTTTATGGCGGAATGTGCGCGGGTGGTGCGTCCGGGGGGCATGGTGGCGATTGTGGATATGCTATCGCCCTCGAATGAAAAGGTCGCCAAATATATCAACGCGATGGACATTTTGCGTGACCCGTCGCATGTGTGGGCCTACAGCCTAGCAGAATGGAACCGATTTTTCGCCGGGGCAGGCTTAAAAATGGAGCATTCTGAGGTGGGTGATAATCCCCAAAATTTAGCAGATTGGGCGCGACGTATGGGCTGTGATGGCCCGACCATGATGCGGTTGCGTGTGATGTTGACCCAAGCGCCGGATTCCGTACAGGCATGGTGGAAAATCCGCCTCCCCATCGCTGGCAGTGGCGAGGAGATTCAGTTTTTTATCCAACAGGCGGTGATGATGGGGCGGAAATAGTTTCTTCTAAATGCTCTGAAACCAGTCCCGATCAATTGTAATTTGCTCATATTCAATTTTCTGAGTTTTGACGCCGAGGCTCAGTTCTTTTAGTTTTTCTGCAAGCTGATCTCCATCAATCAAATCTATAGCTGGCGCACCATCTCTTGTGGCTTCCTTAATCGCATCTTTAGTGAAGTTGCCTGTGGTGATAAGCAAACCTTTATCTGCCCTCCCGACCATCGCTCCTCGAAAATCTCGCACTTGCCCCGACGAGACTGAACCTTGATAACGTTTGCATTGGAATATGACGTGAAAACTTAACAAGCCGCCTAGACGCATGATACCCTTACCATCTACGCCCCCATCTCCACTTCTGCCCGTTACTTCCACTTGGATAAATCCAGACTCCCGAAGCAATCTTTGGATGAGACGTTCAAATGCCGATGGGTGCATCGCTAGAATAGCACCCAATAATTCGGTTTTCCAAGTGTTTTCTTCTTCAACATTGTCATTTGCAGTCGCAGTGATCGGTACGTTTTCTTCACTCAGTTCTCGCACAAATTTTTTGACATGTTGTGGGTTAACTTCGTCTATTTGAGACCCTTTTGCTGTGAGTGCCCAAACTCCCCTGCTCGAATTTTCAAGCACTCCATACTTTTTTAAATAAGTTCTTGCCCATGCCAACCGATATTCCACCTCAGTTTGCGAACCTTTCTCGGCGTCATGCGGGGCTTCAAGCTGCTCATTGGATAAGTTGTAGATTTCATATACCTTGTTATTGATTTCCTCAATCGTTCCCGATCCGCCGAGAGTTTGTAAGGCATGAATGATGGGGTTCATAAAAGCGTCATATGGTGGAATCTCGATTTTAGACATCCATGACCTCAGACTTTTTTGTAGTCGCCAATAACTTAGATTATAAAGCAAGAAAGGGCCTTGCCAACTCGATGACAAGTCCCTTTTAGCGGAGAAAATCAAATGTTATTCAATACCCAGCGTCGAATTACAGCCCTGCGGCGGCATGGCAAATTCAACAGCACCTTCATTGATGGCGGTTGGGAGCAGTTCAATTGTCAGTGAGCCATCGAAATTGGCATAATTGGCGATTTGTGGGTCAATCGTGCTGATGAGTTCACTATCAATGGTCTGGTTTTCACCAATCGCAAAGGTCATGCGATAACCAATGAGCATAGATTCATCGCTTGTCCACCACAGGTCGGCTTTGAGATCACCCGTCGGCTCATAGTTGTCCGGTGTGCCAATTCCCAAGAGTTGATAATGCACGCCAGCGATACCCGCTACCCCGTTGTTATCCACAATCCCGAAGACCGTGCCTTCTCGAATTTCGTTAAAGAAGTCGGTATTGCCATCGTCTACAAGGTTGACGAGTTCATCCGCAATATCTTCAACGCCCATATCCGCCCCCACATCCACGCAGACATCCACGAGGCCGGAATGGACATAATTGCGCCCTTGATAAGCCCCTAGTGTGATCGGCAGGGCATCGGTCAGGGTGGCAATATCGTCCTCGCCCGCGACTAGATCGAGAAATGCCCCCGTCAAATCCATTGTCAAGCGGTTTTGGGCCGGGTCGGTGGATTGGGCGTAATAGATGACCAGCGTGCTTTCATAGGGATTACCATCTGCCGTGCCGATGATCGCAATATTGAAACCATAGGCATAGGCGGTTACATCGGGCAGATTGGCATAATTGACCACAAAACGATTGGGCAGGGGCGATGGCGTAACCGGGCCGCTGCTGCCTGCCGAACTGGTTCCATCGCTGGCGGTATTGCCGTCTGTTCCTGTGCCACTGTCGGCAATCGGGGTGGGGCTAATCGGGGTCGCGCTGGTGCCAACGCTACCGAGTCCCCCTGTCCCATTGCCAGTAGATGCGATAGGCGTGGGCAAGATTGGCCCTTGCACCACTGGCAAGGTATTGATGCTGCCTACAATTTGAACCGTCTGTAAGGAGACCCAACCCAATCCGGTTGGACTGCCTTCATAACGCACTTGCAGCCACAGGCCATCCGGTGAAATCGCCGTGACGACCAGCGGGGTACTGCTGTCTACCGCGCCGACTGCCCCAAAGGCTTCGGCTGGCCCTTCGCGCACCACCCCTAAATAACCCACTGCATAGGCGACAGGTGGGCCGGGGGTGTAGGTTGGGCTAGGCACAATTGTAGGTATCTCTGGCGTAAAGGTGGCGGATGGGGTGGGGGAGAGGGTCGGCGCAACCGCTACTGCAACACCTGTCAATACACCACCCGTCAATTGCAGGTCGGCCCCTTCCACAAATCCATCTACGATCTTGCCATCGGGGTCTTCGTAGGTGACTCTAAACCATAGGCCATCGGCAGAGGTTGAAATGATTTCAACGGGAGTATCCTGCCGTACAAGGGTCACAACCGGATATTCATCTCCCGGCCCCAGACGCACCGTAGCGATGATCGGCAACACCCGTGCTTGTGGGGTCGCTGGGGTAGATGTGACCGTCACCGTCACAGTGGGAGAGGGTAGCGATGTTGGCGTATACGTGGCGGTGGGTGGAATGGCAGTGGGTGTCGAAGTCAGTGTTGGATAGTTTTCTGCAACGGCTACCCCCGCCAAACTTCCCCCTGTGATTTGAATCAAATCGGGTCGGACAAAACCCGTCTGGGTCGCGTCGTCTATCACAAAGCTGATTTGCAGCCAGTTGCCGTCTTCACTGTAGCCGATGATTTCAACGGGAGTGTCTTGGAGCAGGGTCGCAACCGTCGGATATTCGTCCCCCGGCCCCAACCGTACCGTCGCCGTGACGGGCAAAATTTGTGCCTGTGGAATTTCGGGCGTGGCGGTGCTGGTCGCTTCTGGGGTGTCCGAGGGGGTGGCGGTAAAAGCCTGTACCACTGCTGTGCCTGTGCTGTTGGCTTCTTCAGCACTTCGGGTGATGGCCTTTAGCGTTTCATCGGCATTTTTTTCCTCGGCGGAACTGCCGAAATAATAACCAACCGCCGTCCAACTGATCCCGACAATGGCAATCGTAATGATGGGAAGCGCCACTCTTTTTAGATTTGCCAAGAGGGTAGCGCTTCTATTTTCAGGGGGACTTGAGGCGCTGGTGTTTGGGGTGGGTGCGTCGCTCACAAGAAGTCTCCAATCCAATAATAAAAAACCTATTTACCAAGATTATAGGCCAGTTGACCCGGATAGGAAATTAAAAATAGGGGAGAGTGTTCACCCCTTCCCCTATTTTTACTCAGTGTGATGGCAAATGGATTTATACAAACAGCGGCGCAAGCACCAATGTGATGGTCGCCAGCAGCTTGATCAACACATGCAAGCTGGGGCCAGCGGTATCTTTGAAGGGATCACCAACCGTGTCGCCAACGACAGCGGCTTTGTGGGCTTCAGATTTCTTCTTATGCACTACGCCGTTTTCGTCGGTAAATTCACCGGATTCGATATACTTCTTGGCATTGTCCCAAGCACCACCGCCGTTGTTCATGACCAGTGCCAGCAAGATACCGGCAATCGTCGCACTCATCAGGAAGCCAGCCGTCGCCTCAGCCCCCAACAAGATACCGACGACAATCGGCATCCCCACCGCCAACATGCCGGGCAGCACCATCGCACGCAAAGCGCCCTGTGTGGTGATGTCTACCGCCTTGCCATAATCGGCTTTCGCATTGGGATCACCTGCCAACAAGCCGGGGATTTCCTTGAATTGGCGGCGAACTTCTTCAATAACATTTTCAGCGACCTCGGCCACCGCACGCATGGCGATGGACGAGAACAGATAGACCAGCATCGCGCCCAATAACGCCCCCACAAAGACTTCCATCTGACCCATATTGACGGCATGGACGCCATCTACAATCTTGACGTTTTCTATCAGTTTTTCGGGGTCGTCTTTAAATTTATCAAACTGAACAAGGGCCACCTTATCCAGATAGGCGCTGAACAAGAGGAAGGCCGCCAATGCCGCCGACCCAATTGCATAACCTTTGGTGAGGGCTTTGGTCGTATTCCCTGCGGCGTCCAGCGCGTCTGTCCCTGCTCGGATTTCCTCCGACGCCCCGGACATTTCGACAATCCCGCCTGCGTTGTCCACAATCGGGCCGAAGGTGTCCATTGCCAGCACGAAGCCAGCGGTCATTAACATGCCCATCGCGGCGACGGCTGTGCCATAAATCCCGCCAACAAAATCGGGGTCAAGTGCCACCAACAACTGCTCATGGAGTTCGGGGTCTTCTCCGGCGGCTCTTTCGGCAATAATTTTATCTTCCATCCGCGCCCAGTCTTTTTGGAGGTCGAGGGCGTCCGCACCTTGCGTACCCAACCAATAAGAACTTATTAGACCAATCGCTATTGCGATGGCAGGTAGGGCGGTGTTTTCAAAGCCCATCGCCAACCCGGTGATGATGTTGGGGCCACTGCCGCGCAAGCTGGATTTGGCGATCATCTTGACGGGGCGGAAACGATGCTCGGTGTAATACATCGTAATGGCGACAAAGGCCAGACTCACCAGTACACCACTTAACCCGGCAAGGAAGAACCAAAAATCTTCCAGCATAATCATGACGATGGCGAACATGGCGATAATGCAGATGCCAGCGGTCAGCGCATAACCACGATACAACGGATTCATGGGGGATTCACCGGGGTCGAGCTTGATACCGGGGACATTCAGCGCGGCCCAAACACCAATGATACTAGCGATGAGGCCAAACGCACGAATCACCAGCGGGAAGATAATCCATTCTTCACGCCCGGTTGCGACGTATAACCCAACCCCCAAAATCATCGCGCCGATGTTTTCCGCGACAGTAGATTCAAATAGGTCAGCACCACGGCCCGCGCAGTCACCCACATTATCCCCCACGAGGTCAGCGACCACACCCGCGTTACGGGGGTCGTCTTCGGGGATGCCCGCTTCTACTTTACCTACAAGGTCAGCCCCTACGTCGGCTGCTTTGGTATAAATACCGCCGCCCAATTGGGCAAACAGTGCCACAAAACTTGCGCCAAAACCCATGCCAGCGATCAAGAACGGCGCATCTTTAACCCCGTTGTCGGTGAGACCACCGAACAGCACAAACATCGTGAACACGCTTAGGGACGACAGGGCGACCACGATAAAACCAGCCACCGCCCCCCCATTGAGCGCGACCCGTAGCGCAGGTTCAACGCCTTCACGGGCGGCGGAAGCCACACGCTGGTTGGTCTGTACCGACACATACATACCAATAATCCCACTGACCGCCGAGGCTGCCGCACCCACTAAGAACGACAGAGCGGTGCGCCATGCCAACGCAAAACCTGTAATGCCTGTTTCCGAGCCTTGTGTAAACGATCCGACGATGGCGGCGACAATGATTGAGGTCACTATTGCCAATATCGCAATCGTGCTGTATTGACGCGAAATAAAAGCAACTGCCCCCTTATAAATGGCGCTGCCGACTTCCTGCATTTTTTCTGTACCGCGATCCCGCCCCATGACGTCTCGGATCAAATACACCAAGAACGCAATAGTGAGCAGGCTCGACAGCGGCACTACCCAAATAAGACCCATTGTGTGTTTTACTCCTAGATGTTGCGAAATTTCTGTGCTGGAAATAGCTGGCGTGATATTATTCACTAAAGTTTTGATAAAATCAATCAGTTCAAAAAGAAAACACCTTGCAGTATTGTTAGGAAAGGTGGCAAGCCATGAGCAGTCTATCCCGGAGAGCCGACCCTATCCGTTTGATCGCCACCCGATTGGGGCAGGGCGAACTTAAGCAGTTGACCAACGAACCCACCGTCAGCGAGGCCCTGCGCGTCAGCATTCACTATCATGAGGAGGATGCCCCCAACAGCGTAGCCACGTTGCGGCGTGGGCATGGCGACGACTGCCAATTGCAGGTGGTCTATGATAAAGTCCCTAAACCCGTCAAATTTGAATTTGAGGTGGCGTTGGACACCTATCGGGAATTGATGAAGGCCATCCGCCAAGCCAAATTTGACACGCTGGACGATGAAGAAAACCTGCCCTATTTCGGCGTGGACATGTGGCTGATTGAGCGGGTGGCTGGCAGCTTTTATCATGATATTGTGTTATGCCCCACCAGCGCACGCGGTCATCATCGGGAACTGGTGTTGGCGATTAAAGAGCTTCTGCCCCAAAGTGTGCGGAAAGGCGCGGGCTAAACAGGATGAATCCTTTAACCATAGGACTGCTCATCTGGATAGGATTGGGCGGTTTGGGGCTGCTATTCACTACATTTGCCGCCAAGAAAAATCCGAGTTCGGGGGTTGGGCAGCGCTTGAATGGTCTGTTTACGCGGAACAATTCCTATGTTGAACGGCGTGCCAGAAATAATACGCGTGTTGTGCTGACCTGCTTGCTGGGGCCGTTGATGTTTGCATTGGCGCTAATTATCTACACAGGCTATGGACAGGACGATCATTCTTGAAAAATTATCGCGGCATTCTAAATACCCCCCGACCCGATAAACCCGTCGAAAATCCCAAAGTTGTCCTCATTACCGGGGCGACTAGCGGCATCGGGTGGGCCACTACCTTGTTATTGGCGTCACTGGGTCATAAGGTCATTGCGATTGGACGGCGCGAAGATCGGCTTCAAGAATTACAGGCCGCTACCGAAAAACTGTTGGGCGAAGTCCTGACTCTGCAAGGGGATGTGACCGACGGCGAAAAAATGCTGCAATTGATGGCGGCGGGTCTGGCGCATTTTGGGCGATTAGATGGGCTGATTGCCAACGCGGGGATTGCTCATCGTGGCCCACTGGTCGAGTCGAATTGGGCCGATTTGGAAACCGTGCTGCGTACCAATATTGATGGCGTCCTGCACAGCGTTCGGGCCTGTGTGCCTGCCATGCGAGCCAGTGGGGGAGGGCATATCATTACCATCAGCAGCGTTACGGCGGTGGCGACTGGCCCCGGTGCGGGGATTTACAGTGCCAGCAAATCAGCGGTAGATGCGCTTGCCCGTGCTTTAAGGGTCGAGTTGGCAAACGACAATATCTGGGTGACGAACGTTTGGCTGGGGCAAACCCACACCGAATTGGCCCAACGCCGACTGGGGACGCCCGGTAAAGTCGCCCGCAAATTGCCGACTATGACGCCCGAAAAAGTGGCAGCACGGATTGTTTGGGCAATGGAACGCCGTCAACGGGTGATTATCTTGCGCCCACTTGACCGCCTAATTATTTGGGGAGGGCGCTTGTTCCCGCGCCTATTGGAAAAAATCATGTATCGGGTTTATCGCTAAAGGCTACGCTTGGACAACTTTTCCTGAAAATTCGCGTAAAACAAGTTATGCCCGGTTATAATCAATTACATTGCAGCAAAGGGAGTTTCCGACCAATATACGTCCGTACTCGGAGGAGGAACTTTGGAAACCATGAAAAATTCAGTTAGTCGTGGGCTGTTGAGCCTGCTGCTCGTTGTTACGCTAGTCACCATCGCGGTTTCACCGTTTGACTTGTCTACCGCTCGTGCTCAAGGGGGAGACTGTCCACTCTCACCCGAAGATTGTGCGCTGTTGGCGGCGGCGGCGGCGGCGGCCAGCGAACAAACCTCCGTCAACGTTAAATCGTTTAATCTGGATTTGGCAGGCGGCATGGGCGACCAACAGTCCAGCCTGTCGGCGACGGGTTTTGGCCCAATTGTCTTTGATGAAGGCAATGATACTTTCGCCATTGACCTGACCTTTACCGATGCTACCCTGACCACCCCGGATGAAACCCAGACAGGGCCGGGTGCTTTCCGCCTTGTAGACGGTGATGTTTATTTCGGGAGGGGTGAGGGCGATGCGATTGAATGGCAGGGTACCGCGCTCGATTCGGGTGAGGCCGAAGCCCAATTAGATGAACTTGGCCTCGATATTAATGATATTCAAAACTTCCCGCTCATGGAGGCCATCCAAGCCCTCAATGGCTTGCCGGGGGTGGTCACATGGGCGCGTGGTGAGGATATGACGCTGGAAGATGGCCGCACGGTGGCCGTCTTTACGTTTGATCTTGACCTTGCCTCACTGGTTGGGTCGCAAGAGTTCGTAAATGCGCTAAGTGAAGCGCTCCTGCCACTGGTTGCTCAGATGGGTGGTGAGGGGGGGGACATGTTTAGTGACCCCTCGACCATCTCCTTCATCCTCAGTTTGGTGCTGTCACAACTGAGCGACCAACTCAGCGCCTCGACTGCCGAATTGAGTGTGTGGATTTCACCAGAAGACAACCTCATCTATGGGCTGTCCAGTATCATTGATGTCACGCTTGATCTTGGCTTTTTGATGAGCCTTGCCCCCGGTGCGGCGGATAGTAGTAGTTCCTCCACTGGCCCAATTACCTTTGCATTGGATTTCCAAGCGGTTTTGGATCAGCACAATGGCAGTTTTACTGTCGAAGCCCCTGCCGAATTTGAACCACTGGATACCAGCAGCCTCAACTTCGATTTGAGCAATATTTTGGGGAATGCCGGTGTTTCTTTAGGGGGTGGAGAGGATACTGAACCCAGTGCGCCAACAGCGGATACGGCTGAATTTGACATTACGGCGGGCCAGGAATCAACGGGTGCTTTGAGTGATAGCAATCCCAATGACCTCTATCGCTTTGAGGGCACAGCGGGAACGGCGGTCACGATCACCATGAAGAAGACCGATGATTCCAGTAATCTTGACCCCTATTTGAAGTTGTATGATGCCGATGGTAATCTGTTGGCCGAGAATGATGATGCGACAGATGTGGTTGAGGGTTTGGGTTTCCTCGATTCCCAAATTGCTCAATTCACCCTACCATCTGATGGGATTTATGTAATCGAGGTTTCGGCGCTGTTTATTCCCGATAACGGGGACTACAGCCTGTTGGTAGAGACAAACTAGGCCGGAAATCCGTCTTAAGTTATAGGTGCAAAGGGCAGGTTCCTAAAAATCTGCCCTTTTTGGAATTACCCATGAAAAAAAACTGAATATAGTGGGTTATTATTGAATTTAAATCCCAATTTTATTCCGTGCCCTTATACTGAAGATTGAGTTTGATGTAAAGGAAGTTATGTAATGGTGCAAAAAGGTGATAAACCAATGATACAGACTCTCTTCAATGAGTTTGTAGAATTGCGCCGTTCGGGTCGTTCACCAGAGGAGGCATGGCAACAAATTTTGGAAAAAAGCAAAATGCTATCCAAGTCTGATCGGCAGCAGTTGGGGGTGATGGCCCAGCAATGGGAATACAAACAGCGTTCGGCCCGCCCCGGTGAAGATACCGTAGATACGTTTGATACACTGAATCGTCCGTCGTCAGCGCGGCCCCCGTATCAAGAGGACAAGGCCTCTAACACAGACATTTCGGACGTTGCCGAGGGTGTGCCAGCAGGACTTGAACCACGTCACTTTTTTGGGGCAGGAACGGTTGTCTTGCTCTATCCGCAAAACGTGGACAAGCCGCTGTCCGTCACTATTGATGTTGGCGATGAAGCACTCATTGGTCGGTTAGCACCCAACACGATTCTTGTACCGCATGTTGACCTAGAACCCTATGGCGGATTGGCAGCAGGGGTTTCGCGTGTTCATGCCAGCCTAAAACATCAAGCCAATGCACTGCTGGTGGCGGACATGGGCAGTCGCAACGGCACCTATATCAATGGTCATCGCTTGCACGAGAAAGAATTACGCTTGCTGCAAGATGGGGATGAATTACGGGTTGGGCAATTGACTTTGATCGTGCGCTTTATGCGTCCGGTTAGATGATAGAATGTCGCGGAATAAAAACAGGGCGGCTTCATGATGAGTCACCCTGTTTTTGTTTGGCTAGTTGAAACCGCTAATTTGCGGCGGAGACTTCCATTGCCGCTTCACGTTCGGCTTTGGAGGGGATCAAGTCCATATTTTCGCCGACCACCTCCAAGACTTGAAGAGCTTTTTCAAGCTGTTCAAAGGTGTGAGTAGCGATATAGCTGGTACGCAGGAGGCTTTGGGGGACGCCGGGGGGCACAACGGGGTTAGTATAGACCCCACTATCCACCAATGCCCGCCACGCCAACGCCATCCGCACATCGTCGCCGATAATCAGCGGGATAATAGGGGTGGTGCTAGTGCCGGTGTTATAGCCGAGGCGTTTTAGGCCAGCCCGCATATATTCGGTGTTATCCCACAACCGCTGAACGTGTTCCGGCTCATTTTCAATAATGTCAAGCGCCGCTAGAACGGTGGCGGTATTGGCGGCGGGGAGGGCGGCGGAGAATATCAATGACCGAGCATGATGTTGGATGTAATGGATAATATCGGCACTACCGGCGAGGAATCCGCCCACTGATGCAAATGATTTACTAAAGGTGCCCATAATCAAATCAGCGTCATTGGTCAGCCCAAAATGCGCGGCTGTTCCACGCCCCGCGCCCATGATGCCGATGCCATGCGCGTCATCAATCAACAAACGGGCTTCGTAACGGCGGCAGATTTCAATGATTTCGGGTAGGGGTGCGACGTCACCATCCATGCTGTAGACACCATCAATCACCACCAATTTACCCGCGCTATCGGGAATTTTGGCGAGGACGCTTTCCAAACTCTTGACATCATTATGGTTAAAGCGCTTGAGTTCGGCCTCGGACATCATCACACCGTCTACCACGCAGGCATGGGCGCGTTTGTCCAGAACCGCATAATCGCCGCGATGCAATAGGGCCGATACAGCACCCAAATTCGTTTGGTAGCCCGTTGGGAAAACGAGCGCCGCTTCCTTGCCGACAAAATTGGCAAGGCGTCGTTCGAGTTCGAGGTGAAGTTCAAGTGTGCCGTTCAAAAAGCGACTGCCCGTGCAGCTTGTGCCATAGCGGTCAATGGCATCTTTGGCAGCGGCCCGAACTTTGGGGTGGGTGGTCAAACCGAGGTAGTTGTTTGAGCCGAGCATAATGACTTTACGCCCGTTGAAGGTGGCAACCGACCCCTCAGAGTCGGTAAATGGCAAAAAGTAGGGGTAAAATCCTGCGGCCATTGCTTCTTTTGCAATGGTGAAACTCTTGGTGCGTTCAAATAAATCCATAGCTTGTATATCCTTGACTGCCAATGCGAGTGTGTTCGACTAGTTGTAACCCCAACTTGGGCAATTATTCCCGCAAAAAACAAAAAATAGTTTAGGCGAGTTTATACAACTCGCTGAAGATTTGCCATATTCGGTTTAACCAAATGCCGAAGAATTTATTCTACGCGCATCAGTATAGCACAAGTTGAAACAACCCCGACGGGTTGAATTGTGGCATTGGAATCCCCTAGAATATCGGTTTCGTTGGTGTGGTAGGCCGAAGCCAGCAGGACATGAGTACGCATACAGAAGCCTGTGTAGCTATCGTCCCCCTCACCTACACTTAACACCCAAGTGGTATCTTCGAGGGGCACACCATCATCGTAAACATAGGTGTAGATAGGGGGTAGGGTGGCGTCTAGCGGCAGGTCAGGACGATCTATGCGAGTGATGTAGTAGGCGGTATCCTTGAGGTAGCCGATGGTCATGTTTTCGGCGCGAATCACGGGGCAGTTAATCACATTCTCTGATTCTGCAATGGGATAGCCACTTTCGATAATCTGTTCATAGGAGCGGATGCTGTTCGGCACGGTATCCTCCGGCACGGTTACAAAAAAGACCTGCCAGAAATCGGAGTAACCGGCGTCATGATGCAGTTGACGGATAATTGGCCCATCCTGACCGGGGAGGCGAATGGCTGAACCAGTGGCATCATAGCCTGTAATCAATACCCAAATCGGCGCGGTTTGGGCAGGAGTCTCCCCAAAATCGAAGGCCTGACGCTCGTCCCCATTTATCCAAATCGAAATCGGGTCGTAATCGTGGCCCTGAAGCTGAGTGCCTGTACGGACAATGGGTATATTGTGATTTTTGCCTGTGCGGGCTTGGGGCCAGTCTTGAGCCAATAAATCCTCGACGCTGGTAATGGCATTGGTTTCATAATCCTCTGGTACGGTCACTTCGATGATCTCGCGCAGATCGCTGTAGCCGTTGTCGTAGGGGCCTGCCGCGATAAGATCATGTTGACCTTCGATGCGTTCACCGTCTGCATCCACCAGCCGATATTGTTCCCCCACCGCGACGGTTGCACCCTTATCCAAAACGGGTGTGCCATTGAAAAAGGTGTAATAAAAGACCGATTGGCCTTCATAAAAACCGGGGGTGACGGTCTGGGTGATTTTGATGCCCTGTGCATGGGTTGAATGGGATGGCGCAATTAAGCCACAAGCGATGATGATTGTTAGTGCAAGCACGAGTCTGCGAAAGGTCATAATTGTCTGTTCCTCATGAGCCATTAACTACCGCATACTATAATATAGTCTAGTGTCTGGTCAAAAGATTACACGAGGATAACCTTGAACCGACGCCAATTTATCAAAGCCAGCCTTGCCGTTGCTACTTTTACACTGATGAGACCCCTCACGGTTCAAGCCGGGGTGCGACGACGGGTGCGCTGTCCGATTTTGATGTACCACTATGTCAGCCCATTGCCAGCCGATGCCGATAAATATCGACTCGATTTGACGGTGCTGCCGGAGAATTTTCAGGCTCATTGTGAATATCTGGCGGAAAATAATTATCGTACCGTGACAATGGAGCAATTGTATGGCGCGTTGATGCGGGGCGAAAAATTACCTCCCCGGCGGGTGGTCATGACGTTTGATGACGGGTATGCCGATGCCTATACCGAAGCGTTTCCAGTTTTACGACAGTTTGGCATGACCGGGACGTTTTTTGTGGTGCGTGATTTTATGGGGCAGGCGGGATATATGACATGGGCGCAGGCGGGCGAGATGTTGGCGGCGGGCATGGAGATTGAGAACCACAGCGTCAGCCATATTGACTTGCGCGGCCTTGATCGGGACACCATGCTCTATCAAATTGGGGCGGCGGCGGATGAGATTCAAAATCAGTTGGGACGGCGACCCCGCTTTTTCTGTTATCCGGGGGGGCGCTATGACCCATTGGCGGTGCAGATTGTTCAAGAGACAGGGCATCTGATGGCGGTGACGACGGCGGATGGTTTGGTACACACTAGCAGCGATACGTTGCTGATGGCACGAGCACGGGTGCGCGGCTCAACGGGTGTAGAGGGCTTGGAATGGCTGATTGGACGATGAATAGGGGAGGTGTTTGATGGCAGACGATGATGAAAAGCTGGAAAAAGACGAGCAGGACGAAGGGGATATGTGGTTTGCCCTTAGTCAGACGACCTTAGCGAAGTTTTGGGAAAATGAAGAAGATGATATTTACGCCGAATTACTGGATAAAGATGTCCGTTGCGATGACCCACAGCCATAAAAGCGTAACAATTGTTACGGATTCAAAAAATAGCCATATTGCCTCAAAATATAGAACTTATGTTCTTATAATTGTAGATTATACACGCTCTAACAAGACAATGGTGTTGCCGTCGGGGTCAATGATGCCGATGGCCTTCATGCCGTCTTCTTCGGTAGCATCATCCATCACTTGACCGTTATTTTGGCGAACTTGGTGTAGGGTGGTTTCCAAATCATCCACGATGAAATGAAACTGCTGGCGATTTTTCTCGGCTTTGATCTGCGGGATGGAGTTGGAACAGAAAAATAGCTTACATCCGGCGAGTGTGCCTGTGTAAAACAGGGGACTCCCCGCTTGGGTGAGGTTGGCAGCGAAGACATGGTTATAAAACTGCACCATTGCTTCCATGTTGTTGACGGCGATTGTGATGCAGTGAAGGTGCATGGTTAATAATCCTCTGGTTCGCGCGGTACGTATCCATATGATATACGAATATCAGTAAAGCCATTGGCCTCAAGATAAGCGATTAGGGCGGCTAGTCCATAATTTCCATCCGCAAAGATGATTTTCTCAAATCGAAACCCTAATCCTTCGCGCCATAATTCTGCTGCACTTATTAAAGCATGATTTTCCATTCGAACTCGACTCAACTTATCTGACTGACTCCGAAATTCAATGCGTTCTTTTGCCTTTTGCCGCCAAATTTCAACTTGTTTGTCCTTCAGGTATGGGCTATTAGGCAGTATTTTCCCAAAATTGGCTGCATGGTCATACCAAGGGGGTAGATGAGTATCTGACTTGCGATCTTCCACATAGGCGCGAATCGCATTTTCTATTTGATTGGCAGTTTCTTCATTAGGGGCGGTAAAGTGTAGGATTTCGAACTCGTACACATCTTCTCTTCCTACTACCTTGCTGCTGGGGTCGTAGCCTTCACCTGAAATTTCCGCGCCAAAATATTCTAATAAATTTTTGAAGGTTATACCCCCCATATGGGTTTGGTCAGGGTTGCGGGCAATTACCGTGTTTGCTAGAACCATTATTGCTTCGTCAATTAGCCGTTCAGCTTCTTTAGACGGATCGCGCTTATTCTTTTCAAAATTGGGACTTCCAATACGGTAATACTCAGCCCAACCTGCCCAGTCAATTGTTTCAGGCCATTCAATACCCAAACGTTCAGCAATTGCAGACTCTGGCGGTAATGGGCCGCCATTGTTCCAAGATGTTACAAGCCCGTTCGGGTTTTCACGATACCAGTCATCAATTTCGTGAAGAATTTTCCCTATTTCTTCATAGACTCTTCGGGCATCTTCAATAGTTTTGAACGTCCCAATAATATGATAAGAACCACTATGATTGCTGCTAAATTGCTGCCAGAGGGATATACGCACTGGGTAATCCTCCTTCGTTTAATCCACGTTGGGGGAGTCGGGCGCAACCGCCGATGATTGCGGCTTGTCGCATCGAACGGCGCTGTTCCCAAATGGCCCGTAAATCAGATACGGTTTCAAAGGGAATACCTGTCGGGGTCAATTGGAATGAGCAAGCTTTGACGTGTTTATCACTGGTGACGGACAGAAAATCATCGCCTGCGCCACAATCGCCTGTACCGAAAAGACGGGGAACATCGGGCAGGGCATCCCCCCAACAGACATCCAATTTCAGCGTGACCAGCGATCCCAATTGGCTATGGATTTTATTGAGGAAGGCCGAAAATTGGGCGTACTGTTCAGGGCGCAAATGGAGGGCGGGGTCGTCGCCTTTGTAACTGAGCAGCAGAAAATCACGCACCCCCATGCTCAATAACTGCAAAAACTTCGTTTCGAGGATGGGCAGTTCGGCGGGGGTAATCAGCCAATTGATGCCGAACCGGGCTTGACAACGGGTGAGCAATTGGAGCGTATCGGCCCAATGGTTATCTTCATAAATCGAGACGCGGATTTGCCCATATTTTCCGGCGACGGCCTGCAAAAAATCTTCGGTTAGCAGCGTGCCATTGGTGGTGAAATTGAGGCAGAGGCGGGTGGTGGCATGGAGTTCGTTGATGAACTCGGCCCAATTGGGAAAGAGCATCGGTTCGCCGCCACCAAAAGCCACCTCTAACACGCCCCATTCGTCAATCTCGCGGCAGAATTGGAGTAGGGTGTCATAACGCCACAGGCTGCGCGATTCGAGATCACGATAGCAAAATGAGCAGGTCATATTGCAGGCGTTGGTGATGGCGATGAGCAGGGTGCGTGGGGCAAGGCGGGACAGATGCGCAGTTTCTTCACCTTCCAATAGCACATTCAGGCCCGTGTCGCGCTCAAAGAGGAGCAGTTTGCCGTCGAGGGGGTGGGCCTGCCAATTGAGGTCGCGCAGGGGTGGGGGAAGATGAGAAAGAAAATCCGTGTATGGCTGGGGTATCATTCGTATTCGCCTTCCTGCCGGATTGTATAGCGGATGTCTGTGCAGCCATTGTCTTTTAGCCAAGCAATGATAGCGGGTAAGCCTGTTGCGAGATTTGCGATAAACCAGATATTTGTGATTTCCAAGCGAGTGTCATATACAGCGATACTCCCTTCGTCAAAAGAACACCCACATGTGGCACGAGCTATCCGAATACGGTGGTTTTCGTTCTCTGATAATGAGGGTGCTTTGAAATTGATCATTTGAATGCGACGGGGACTCGGCGTGCCGGCAATAAACCTGAGTATTTTTGATAACCGAGTTCTTTTGACATGAGGAGGCTGGAATTGGCTTGCCATCCATTCGGTGTAAATTTGATCGAGGCGTGCCAATTCAACTGCGTCAGGCTCTTTTTTGTCATCACCATAAGCGATCCAAGGAATCGGCACGTTGCCTTTAGATTGGTTTTCAAGCTGTATGTATTCATTAAGCGTTTTATGCAAATAGGTTAACTTATCTGAATCGTGGCACTCGCAGGTGATATTTACCAAAATCTTGGGATCGCCAAAGGAATTTTGAGTGCTTACTTTCGCCCCCATCTTGAGCAAGATTTTGTCAAAAGGCTCGTGCCATACCCATGTTTCATCTGATCCGATGACAATGTGATTATCCAAAACATGGAAATGCTGCTGAAATTGGCTTTCTGGGTCGAAGTACGAAAGCCAATCTTGACGAAATTCCCATTCCACACCATAGGATTTCCCAATTTCTACTTCAGGTGTGATTGGATCGGTATCATCTGGCGTTAGGCCATTATCTGGGTTCGCAGCATACCAAGCAAAAATTGGCTGCAAGGAGGCTCGCAGTTTGTCGGCGGCATTTTGGGCGGCTTCTACCGTTTCAAATTCACCGACCACCGTAAAACTATTGCTATGGTTGCTTGCGAACTGCTGCCAGATAGAGATACGCATGTCTCAGAATCCTTTCATCAGGAGCTTAGGCCCGTGTCACGCTCAAAGAGGAGGAGCAGTTTGCAGTCGCGTGGGTGGGCCTGCCAATTGAGGTCGCGCAGGGGTGGGGGGAGGAATGGTAGATATTCAAATGTTTCCATTGGTATCCTCTGGCTTTTGCGGCAAAAGTTGTTCTGACTGGAAAACGTATTGAATTTCAGTGCAGCTTTGACTTTTTAGATATTCGATAAATATCTGTAGGGCTTGCCAATACCACTTCTGATGAATCTCAAAATCCAAACCCCAAAATTTTAACTCTCGACCTTCAAGTTCTAATTCAAAAATTCTTGCTGCCGGATTTACAAACTCCCAGTGAAGCGGATCAGAATTGAAAGGTAAACCTGTCAGATTCTCATATATCTCATTTCGGTAATTCTCGAATTGGGTTTGGAACAATGTATATAATTCTTGGGCTTTTTGCTCATCTGGTGCGAGGCAAGTTAGATTAGTCAATAGGCAAGTATCAGGGTATGTTCGGCACTCGTCGGCAGCTATTGTCACTTCGGCACCAAAAATCTCCATCAGTTGGTTGAGGGGTTGTGGCCCGTACCATAGATACCAATGCGGATTTTGTATGAAAACCGATTTCTCAAAAACACTGATCGGTAAATCGGAATGCTCCCATGAGGCCCAACTAAACCAGTTAATGCCATGTTTCCATTCAACACCATATTCCTGACCTAATTTCAATTCGATTGGTGTGGGATACCCAATCTCAACTTGGTCAAACCACTGCCGAAATTCATCTTGCGAAAGCCCACTATTCCACCACCAATCTTTGATGGTCAGGAAAATGCGCTTGAATTGTTCGACTGCCTGATGCGCTTCTGTTTCTGAAGCGAAAGTACCAACTACATCGTAATTGGCACTATGATTGCTTGCGAACTGCTGCCAGATAGAGATACGCATGTCTCAGAATCCTTTCGCTAGGAGCTTCAGCCGGTGTCACGCTCAAAGAGGAGGAGCAGTTTGCAGTCGCGTGGGTGGGCCTGCCAATTGAGGTTGCGCAAGGGGGAGGGAGGAATATTTTGAAATCGAAATTCATTCAACCCCCCATTGATGTCGTATATCGTAAAACTTGTATTCGATTCCAGTAAAACCGCTTGCCTCTAGCCATGAGATGATGGATGGGATGCCAAATTGATAGCGTCGTGCATTTAAGGCCTGAAGTTCAAGATGTAAATCCGCACGCTTGGCACTACCACTTGAGAAGTCGACATCATATCTCAAGTGATAAATCATATCTCTGATTTTTTCATCTTGCTTGAAGAACTGATCTCGATAACTCCCGAAACCGGAAATATCTTTTTTATTGACATGGGCTTTGTAAAATTCCGACCAAGCATTCGCCTCTTGAAAAAAAATACGCTCCTGTTCCCAGTAATCTTCTGGTGAGATACCGTCGGTTTTTTCAGCGAATTTGGGATGATAGATGACCCAAGGCATGTCATGAGCATTTTTGCCCTCAAACAAAGCCTGTATCTTGCCAAAGACTTCTTCGGCAATCAACAAACTTGGAGCAGCACAGGAAATATCTACGCATAGCTCGAAACTCTCATTTTCATTTTCATCCATAGAACGAGCACCAAGATCAGTATCTCTAGCCGATGTCCCACCTAATGCTTGAAATAATTGGATAAATTGGTTGCCAGTTTGCCAAGTCGCATCAGATATAGGGGTACTAACAAAAACTATTTTGTCAAATATGCGAATGAAATCATCTATTGGAATAGACCAGCGCCCCGGTACATTTATCGAACTTCCCCAATCAAGAGGTTTGTCCCATTCAATTTTATATTTCTCGATTAGGCTTTCTTCGACTGGTGTAGGTTTCCAACCATGCGTTTTGTAGAAATCATAGATGTTATTTTCGTTGTTCCACTCCACTAGCTCTCGTATAAACTCCAAAATCACTTGACCCACTTGATAGGCTTTTTCAGCGGATTCAAAAATTCCGACAACCGTGTAATTAGCACTGTGGTTGCTGGCGAACTGCTGCCAAATGGAAATACGCATATTGAGAAAATCCCTTCGATTAGGGCTTCAAAATAATCTTGCCAAAGAAATCATCGGCTTCCATTTTGCGGTGGGCAGTGGCAATGTCCTCTAGGGCGAAGGTCGGGCCGACGACGGCTTTTAATTTGCCTTTGGCGATGAGGGCCATCACGTCGCGGTAATCGGCAAATGTCCCCATTGTTGAGCCAATCAAATTAACACTGCGGAAAAAGAGATAGCGGTTGTCGAATTGGAAAATCGGGCCACCCGTGTTGCCGACAGTAATCACCCGTCCGCCTTTGCGGGCCGCACGGATACTCATCATCATGGTGGGGGCACCGACATTATCCACCACCACATCCACGCCGCGCCGATTGGTCATTTTAAAGATGGCCTTGCCCCAATTTTCATCAGTGGTGCGATTGATGAGATGATCCGCGCCGAGTGCTTTGGCTTTGGCAAGTTTTTCGTCAGAACTACCCACGACATACACCTCGCAGCCGACCAACTTGGCGATCTGGATGGAGGCCGTGTTGACGCCACCCCCCGCGCCGATAATCAACACACTTTCACCGGGGCGGAGGTTGCCACGCACAATCAGACTGTGCCATGCCGTCACAAAAACCAGACCTGCCGCCGCGCCTTCTTCAAAACTCATGTGGTCGGGCAGGGGGAGTAAATCACGCTCTTTGACGACGATGTATTCACAATACGTGCCGCCGGTGGTTTCGCCCAAAATGTGGTACTGGTCGCAGAGATTTTCCATACCCTTATCGCACCATTCGCAGCCCTCACAATCTACCGTGCCGGGGGCGATGCTGACACGTTGCCCGATTTGCCAGCGGGTGACATTTGGGCCGAGGGCATCCACCACCCCTGCGCCGTCCGAACCGAGGATATGCGGCATGGGGAGTTTTAGACCGGGCCAGCCGTCGCGTACCCAGATGTCCAACCGATTGAGCGCCGAGGCCATAATTTTGACCCGCACCTGACCGGGGCCGGGTTCGGGAGTGGGGTGATCGGTCACGAATTGCAAATTTTCAACCGGGCCATGCTGGTGCAACAAAACGGCTTTCATGGGGGAGTATCCTTTCGAGTTTAAAAATCCAAGTTTCTTATACGGCGTCCATCAATTTTTTACGTAATTCTATCACTGGCCTGATACACTTACCGCAGTGTTTCGGAAATAAACACCCCTATTTGCATGTTTATGTGAGGAAACTCCGATTAAGAGCAGACTATCAAAGCGTATGAACAGAAATAATCAAACCGACAACTCAACCCCACAAGACGAGACGTTGGCTGAAGTGCAGGAAGAAGTGACTGAAGTGACTTTGGATGCAACTGAGCAACCCAGCGTGGAAGCTGTGGAAGAAACCCAACAGGATACGGAATTGGAAAAGGCATTGGCACAGGTAGAAGAATATAAGGCCGCGCTGCAACGGGAACGCGCCGATTTTGTCAATTATAAAAAGCGGGTCGAACGCGAGAAAAGCGAACTCAGCGGCAACATCACGGCCAAAACACTATTGAATGTGCTGCCGATTATTGATGATTTTGATCGGGCGATTCAAGCCACCCCTGAAGAGGTCAAAAACAACGGGTGGATGACGGGGTTCAGCTTAATTCATAAGAAATTCCAAGATATGCTGCAAAACTTGGGGGTTGAACAAATTAACCCGCTGGGGCAGCCATTTGATCCCAATTTCCATGATGCCATTGGCAGCGATGACTCCGATGAGTTTGAAAGTGGAGCAGTGATCGAAGTGCTGCAAAAGGGTTATGCGATGGAAGGCAAGTGCATCCGGCCTGCGATTGTACGGGTGGCGAATTAATCAAAATAAGGTGCTAAAGCGCCTTGTTGTGTCAAATAGCAATCATTCCAAGTGACAAACTTAACGAAAAAGTAGGAGTACAACATGGGCAAGATTATTGGCATTGACTTGGGGACGACCAACAGCGCTATGGCCGTCATGGAAGGCGGCGAGGCCGTCGTCATCCCCAACAGCGAAGGGGCACGAACCACCCCCTCCGTCGTAGCGATCAACAAACAGGGCGAGCGTCTGGTCGGGCAAACGGCACGGCGTCAGGCGGTCATGAACCCTGAAAACACGATTTTCTCGGTGAAGCGTTTCGTTGGGCGTAAATTTGATGACCCATTGGTGCAAAAGGCGGTTGCTACTGTACCGTATAAGGTATCGGCAGGGCCAAATGGCGACGTGCGGATTCATCTCGGTGGACGCGATTACAGCGCACCCGAAATCAGCGCGATGGTGCTGCAAAAATTGAAGGCTGACGCGGAGGCCTATCTCGGCACAACCGTTGATAAGGCCGTCATCACTGTGCCTGCCTATTTCAATGACGCGCAACGTCAAGCCACCAAAGATGCGGGGCGTATCGCAGGATTGGAAGTGATGCGTATCATCAATGAACCCACCGCGTCCTCACTGGCGTATGGCTTGGATCGTAAAAAGGACGAGACCATTGCGGTGTATGACCTCGGTGGTGGTACATTCGATATTTCAGTGCTGGACGTGGGTGATGGCGTGTTTGAAGTACGCTCGACCAATGGGGATACCTTCCTCGGTGGCGACGACTTCGACGAACGTATCATCAACTGGATCGCCGATGAATTTAAGAAAGAACAGGGGATTGACCTGCGCGGTGATCGCCAAGCCCTGCAACGTCTAAAGGAATCCGCTGAAAACGCCAAGAAAGAACTTTCGACTACCCTATCAGCCGAAATCAACCTGCCGTTTATCACCGCCGATGCCAGTGGGCCAAAACATTTGCTGATGACCCTCTCGCGCTCGAAGCTGGAAGAATTGGTGCATGATTTGATGCAGCGCACCATTGAGCCAGTCAAGAAAGCGATGGCCGATGCGGGTGTCAAGAACAGCGATATTGACGAAGTGGTGCTGGTTGGTGGCATGACCCGTATGCCTGCGATTCAAAAGATCGTGCAGGATTACTTTGGCAAAGAACCCAACAAGAGCGTAAATCCGGATGAAGTGGTCGCGGTTGGCGCGGCAATTCAGGCGGGTGTGTTGGGTGGCGAAGTCAAGGATGTGCTGCTGCTCGATGTGACCCCGCTAACCCTCAGCATTGAAACGCTGGGTGGTGTGGCGACCCCGTTGATTGAGCGCAATACGACCATCCCAACCAAGAAGAGCCAAATTTTCAGCACGGCCTCTGACAGCCAGACACAGGTCGAAATTCACGTCCTGCAAGGCGAACGTCCGATGGCATCTGACAACAAGACACTCGGTAAGTTCATTTTGGATGGGATTCCACCAGCGCCGCGCGGTGTGCCTCAAATCGAAGTGACCTTCGATATTGACGCCGATGGTATTTTAAATGTGAGCGCCCGCGACAAAGCGACAGGCCGCGAACAGAAGATTACCATCACCGCCAGCAGTGGTCTGCGCGAAGAAGAAATCAAGCGTATGGTCAAGGAAGCTGAAAGCCATGCTTCCGAAGATGCCAAGCGTAAGGCACAGGCGGAAACCCGTATTCAAGCCGAACGAACCGTCTTTACTTCCGAACGTGCCCTGAAGGATTATGGCGACAAGCTGCCGGATGCGGTCAAGCAAGATGTTGAAAAGAAGACCGACGATCTGAAGAAAGCGCTTGAAGGCGATGATCTGGATCGGATCAAGGCAGCGGATGATGCACTGGCCGCCGCGATTCAGCAAATGGGCGCCAGCATGTATGAGCAGCCCGGCGCGGCAGGCGGAGACGGCTATGACGCAGGGCAGGGTCAGCCCGGTGATGAAGATGTCATCGAAGGTGAATTTAGCAACTAAGCGACGACCAAGTGCGTAGAGAGAGGGGATAGGTCTAAGACCTGCCCCTACAACAATCTACAACAAAATGCGTTCTATCTATTTCGATAGGCGCATTTTATAATTTAGCTCCCCAAGCTATTATCTTATGAGGCGAAATCCATGCCACGTGATTATTATGAAATTCTGGGTATAACACGCTCCGCCAATGCTGATGATTTGAAAAAGGCGTTTCGGAATTTGGCGCGACAGTATCACCCAGATGTCAACAAATCACCCGATGCGGAAGAAAAATTCAAAGAAATCAATGAAGCCTATCAGGTCTTGAGTGACCCCGATAAACGCGCCGCCTATGATCGTTTTGGTCATGCTGGCGTAAATATGGGGTCGGGGCCGGGGGCAGGCTTTGCAGGATTTGGCGGTTTTGAAGACCTGTTTAGTGATTTGTTCAATGCTTTTGCGGGTGGCGGCGCACGGTCAAGTGGTGCCAATGCGCGGCGTGGCCCCCGGCAGGGCATGGATTTGCGCTATGACCTGCATCTGACGTTTGAGCAGGCGATTTTTGGCGACGAGATTGACATTGAGATCAATCGGCGCGAGGTGTGTGAAACCTGTACCGGCACAGGCGCGGCGGCGGGGTCATCCCCCAAGACTTGCCCCGAATGTAAAGGTAGTGGGCAGGTGCGCCAAGCACGGCAGACCTTTTTGGGCAGTATCGTCAATGTGACCGATTGCCCACGTTGTCAGGGGCGAGGACAGGTTATCGAAAATCCATGCCCCACCTGTCAGGGATCGGGCCGCGAACGCAAACGTCGCAAATTGACCGTCAGCGTGCCACCGGGGGTAGATGAGGGTTTACAAATTCGCTTGAGTGGCGAAGGTGAACCCGGTGAACGGGGTGGCCCTCCCGGTAATTTGTATGTGGTTATCACGGTTGAGCCGCACGAAATTTTCCAGCGCGACGGGCATGACATCATCCTCGATATGTCCATCAATATGGTACAGGCCGCACTGGGAGACACGATGAGCGTGCCCACTGTTGACGGGGAAGAAGATGTTGAGATTAAGGCGGGTACACAGCCGGGGATGATTATGAAACTGCGTGGCAAGGGTGTACCCAAACTGCGGCGCGATGGCACAACGGCAGGGCGTGGCGACCAGATTATTCGGCTGACGGTGGACATCCCAACCAAATTGAGTGACCGTCAGCGCGAACTGCTGCGTGAATTGGGTGAATCGTTTGGGACGGAAGTCAAGCCCAAGACGGGTAAGGGCCTCTTTGAGCGCGTGGCAGATTTTTTTAACCCGGACTAAGATAGACCACATTGAATTTGGACTGGAGGCATTGAATGGATATTCAACATCGAACTATCACACTTGAAGAATATCATGCCATCTGCGACCTTCCAGAAAATGCCGACAAGATTCTGGAATTGATTGATGGAGAGATTGTCGAAAAAATGCCAAGTTTTATCCCTTCCAAGATTTCAATGCTGATAGGTCGTTTCATTGGCAATTTTGTTGATGACAAAGACTTGGGCTATGTGACGGGTGAGGCAGGCGGCTATTTAATGCCAGTATCAGGCAACGTTTTTAACCCGGATGTGGGCTATATTTCCAAAACCCGTTTGCCCGAAGCACCAGAACGTGAAGCGCCAATGCCACCAGATTTGGCTGTAGAGGTTAAGTCGCCTACCGATTCAAAGCGAGCAATGCGTCGGAAAGCCGAAAAATATCTGGAAAACGGCACACAGATTGTTTGGCTGGTTTTTCCCGATGAGCGCGAAATTGAAGTATACAGTCTGGTAGATGAAGATGTTCGGACTGTGGGGATAGATGGCATATTAGATGGCGGGAGTGTTTTGCCGGGATTTACACTGCCTGTCGCCAACATTTTCCGTGATTAGAGGGTATGGTCAAAAAGGGAATACGGGCGGGGCAAATTGTAGGATTCATTGGACTGCTGGTATGGGGGAGTTTCATTAATGGCTACCTCAGCGGACATGCGGTGTGTCGGGATTGTATTGCACCCATAGCGGTGTTGAATCATTTTGCCCATTGGGTGACATTGGCGGCGTTGGCCGTTTTTGTTTTTATAGTACCCGTGCTGGTATGGGTGAAAAAATCACGGCGGCTGAGATTGCTCATGGCGGGGTGGTTACTGCCGGGGGTGATCGCGTTTGGATGGTGGTATGGGCCAGCCTTTTTGCCGCGACCTGCGCCGGATGTAGAAGGATTAGAGTTTACAGCGGCGACGTATAATGTGATGGGTTTTGGGGCTGATCCGGCGGAAACATTTGCCGTAATTCAAGATATGAATGCCGATTTGGTCGCTCTTCAAGAATTACGTCCCACCTTAGAACACAAACTCCAAACAGAATTGGTGAATGAATATCCCTATCGAATTTCGCAGGTGGTACAGGGATTAGATGGGTATGCTTTGTTAAGCCGATACCCGATTCTCGATTATCAGATTGAATTGGACGAAGATTCTGAGTATCGCAACGGCAACCCCCGTTATGTGCGGGCATTGATTGACTTTAGTGGACAGACCATTGTCGTCTATGTCTTCCATCCCACGATTCCCGATTTACCGCCCCGACTCTATTTTCCAACAACTTATAATGACGAAATTCTCTGGCAGCAAGTCAAAGGCTTGGTGAATCTTATTCGGACTGAAGATGCGCCAGTTTTGGTATTATGCGACTGTAATTCGACCCCACGAAGCCGCCAGTATGCACTGTTGCATCAACATCTGAATGAGGCGTATGGGGAACGTGGGTGGGGTTTCGGGTTGACGTTTCCGGCAGACCGCCCGATGATTAGAATTGATTATGTTTGGTACAGCGATGCGTTTGAGGCCCTTGAAGCAAAAGTGTGGTCAACAGGTGGCACCTCTGACCATCGGCCTTTGTGGACACGGCTGATTTTGAAGTAATTTGAGGTTGTGTATGACTTACCCAGAACTAGAGTATATTGGACAATTTGGCGAAGGTGATGTGCCGCTTAGATTCCTAGATAAAGAGAGAGTTTTTACTGCAAAAGGCGGAACAACGGCGAAAATCTGGAAGCTACCACAATTTGAGTTGCTACATGATATAAAACTACCATACGAGAATGCTAGATATTGGCAGCTTTCTCCGAATGGCGAGTTCTTGGCATTGGGAATAGTTCATGCCCGTGAAAAATCGTCTTCTTTGAGGCAGGTGGAAATCGTTTTATTATCCTTGCCTGAGTTTAGTGAAGTCACTGTATTTGATACGGGTAAAAATTTTGGAATTGATAGGTTGGTCTTTTCGCCAGATAGTAATTTCCTTGTCATGGGGTCAGTAGGTTCTCTATTTGTTTATGATTTGGTTCGGTTAGTTCAAGTGAATCACTTGATGTTCCTCAGCTCTCATATAAAAAGCGTTGATTTTTCGCCCGATAGTAAATACGTTGTTGCCTCTGATAAGGGCAATGATATTGGCTTGTGGAATATGTTGCAAGATTACTGGCCCATCGCTGTATTGAAAGGCCATACGCATAGCGTGCGATGCGTTCGATTTTCTCCAAATGGAGAACTCATAGCATCGGCTTCTTGGGATCACACCGTTCGGATTTGGTCTGCGATTGATGGCGAAGAGTTAGTAAAATTCCCAATAACAGGATCGTCATTCTCTGTGGCATTTTCGCCTGATGGGGCGCTTATTGCGGGGGCTTCGACAGATGGGACAATTTCTATCTGGAATGTTGCGAAATTTGAACACGAAATAACCCTGAGTATGCACCGTGATTGGGTTGAACATCTAGAGTTTTCGTCGGATGGATCATTATTAATGTCGGTGGCTCGTCTGATGGAGATAACATCTGGCGGAGGATCAAGATACCTCATGACAGAGATTAAATTTTGGGACGTGCGGGATTTTCAGGAATTGGTTACCTTTTGGGGAAATAACGCTATTCTGTCTCCAGATGGCAACTTGGTCGCACTCGACACACCTTCGCACATTCAACTTTATATAAAGCGGTAATCAAAAGGACCCTCAAACTTGACCTCCTCGCAGTGGATTGAAGTGGCAATTGAAGTAAAACCAGAAGATGCCGACGCGGTATCTGACCTGTTGCAGCAATATGGACATCAGGGCGTGGTGATTGAACGGGCCGGATATTTTATCGAAACATGGGAGGATGAAATTCCCCCTGTTGATAAACTGGAAGTGCGGGCCTATTTCCCCGCCGATGCCAGCGCACCCGATAAACGCCAACAGGTCAACGATGCGCTGAAATATATGTTGGGAGGTCGGCAGGTCAGTGAGCCGAAATTCCGCGTATTGGATGAGCAGGATTGGGCTGAGGCGTGGAAAGCCCATTATTTCCCGTTCCGAGTGGGGCGGCGAACGTATATTTGTCCCCAATGGATTGACCCCAATACCCTCCCAGATCGGCGCGGCGATGATGTTTTGATTACGCTTGACCCCGGCATGGCCTTTGGCACGGGGACACATCCCAGCACCCAACTTTGTCTGGTGGCGATTGAAGATTTGTTAGAGGGTCGCCCCGGCTTGCAGGTAGTGGATTTGGGGTGCGGGTCGGGAATTTTGAGCATTGCGGCAGCGAAACAAGGCGCGGCTTATGTGTTGGGGCTGGATACCGATGAAAAGTCGGTAGATGTCACATTGGAAAACGCGGTGGTTAATGGGGTGGGGGAGGTCATTCATGCCCAACATGGCAGCCTTGCCAGTTTGCTCCACGCAGCACGACGTTTTGATGTGGCACTGGTCAATATCCTCTCTAAAGTGATTATTGAGATGTGCGGACAGGGATTAGGGCAGATTGTCCGACCCGGTGGCGTAGGCGTGTTTGGGGGGATTATTATGGATCAGGCAGGTGAGGTTGAAGATGCCCTGCGACAAACGGGCCTTGAACCCTATTTGCGGCGTCCTTCCGGTGAGTGGGTGGTGATTGAAGCGCGTCGGCCTGTTTAGGATAACCTCACCCCAAACCCCTCTCCAATGTGGCGAGGGGCTTTAATGGACAAGGCTCAAGTTTGCCATTGTCAGGCAGATGTCAGAACATGACACTGTAACCACCGATACCCCTACTTTGATGCCCAGTATATTCGCCGTCGTCATCCCGTTGGTTACAAATTTTTAATATCCGCTAAGATAGCCTGACCTAATCAGTCAGGATATTTTTTGGTGGAGTTATTGTGATGATTCGTATTGAGGCCGAGATGCTGTCGGATGTGGGGCGACGCCGACCCCGCAACGAAGACGCGATTGACCAGCGCCTTCCCACGACAGACGAAGCGGCTAGTGTATTGGGGCCGATTTTTGCGCTGGCAGATGGGATTGGTGGCTCGGTAGCGGGAGAAATTGCCAGTCGAGAGGCGGTAGGTGAGGTCATTCGGGCCTATTATGATGAAGCCCTGTCCCCAGCGCTCGAAAATGGGGCAGAGGATTTGCGGGTGCGCTTGCGGAACGCGGTACGATCTGCCAACAGCCGTGTTTATGGTATGGCGGAACATAATCCTGATATGCAGCGCATGGCGACGACATTGGTAACGGCAGCAATTCGGGATGATTTATTTGCGGTGGCTTATGTCGGCGACAGCCCAGCGTTTTTGCTGCGCGATGGGCAAATCCGCAAGCTAACGACGGATCATAATTTTGCCGAGATGCAGGT
This sequence comes from Chloroflexota bacterium, assembly GCA_024434115.1. GTDB lineage: Bacteria > Chloroflexota > Anaerolineae > Aggregatilineales > J027 > CFX10. The sequence continues at coordinate 82,255 of QMIT01000012.1, read as the reverse complement.
GCGGGCGGGTTATCTGACCAAAGATGAGGCATGGACACACCCGGATCGGCATAAATTGGTTCGGGCGGTAGGGCGGCTGACCACAATTGAAGTGGATATTGTCAGTGAGGCCCTTTTGCCGGGGGATTATTTGCTGCTGTGCAGTGATGGCCTTACCCGCTATGTTATGCCGATTGAAATGGTGGCGATTTTGAAGTCGCAATCCCTCACCGAAGCGGTTCCGGCATTGGTGCAACGCGCTAACGAACGAGGCGGCTCGGATAACATTTCCCTCATTGCAATTCACGCTTTGCCAGATGATGGTGCAGAACTTGAAATCAGTACCGCGTCTTTACCGAAAGGAAAACGTAGATTACTGGTGCGCCGCTTTCGGTTTCGCCGGCTGCGTGGTTTTCTTCTTGGATTTACGGCGGTTTTTACGGCTATAATTAGTTTCGTGAGCATGAAGATTTCGGTTCGGCGAACAGGCTAATTATAGAAAAAGCAGGGGGCGCTTGTGATTTGGTTTGGTGTGGGGCTGTTTATCATCGGACTTGTCACGGTGATAGTGAGTGTGGTTTTGTTACTTCGACCCCAACACCAGCCGCCCCCAACTCCCCGACAACTTCAGCAATCCCCAAGTCCCACACGGCCCAACGCCAAAAAAAGACCTGTACTAGAGTCTACGTTGGCGCATATGACATGGGCGCGGCGTGAACTGCAAACCGATCCACATATTGGGGTGGTCGCCCCGGCGGTGTTGGTGGGGCAGCGGGGTGAACAATTCCCGGTGTATGAGGGTGAAAATACCATCGGACGACACAGCAGCAATATGATCAAAATCGTGGATTCAACGGTCAGCCGTTATCATGCTGTAATTGAAGGCTATGGTGAGGAATTTGCGTTTATGGATTGGCAGGCCAGTCAACCCTCGGAGATCAATGGCGAATTAGTAACCCCCGGTGAGCGCCATGCTCTAAAAGACGGCGATAAAATTCGCGTGGGAATTACCACTTTACGGTTTGTCGTGAACCGCCGAAATAGTCCTTAACTGCGCCGGAAAATGACCACCGAATCACCAACGCGGATTTGATCACGATCTCGTAACTGCTGCGATTCCACTTTTTGTTCGTTGACGAACGTGCCCCCTGAACTTTGCATATCGTAAAGATAATATTGCCCGTTATAGCGGCGCAACAAGGCATGTTGGCGTGATACTTTGGGGTCGTGGAATTGGACATCACAGACACCAGAACGCCCCAAGAGGGTTTCATCTTTGTAAATAGTGATGCGCTGACCCGCAACCATGCCGCCGATACCATCCAACCAAACTGACCCCGGCCCGATTCCGGCTTGGGCTAATGCGGCAGGCACAGGCGAGGGCACGGATGGCGCAGATGGCGATACGTTTGGTGATGGGTAGTCGGCGTACTGTTTGTTATAGAGAGGTGGCGGCGGTGGGGTTGCTTGGGCAGCAGGCTGGGACTGAGCCGGAGCCGCTGGGCCTAAATTGGAACGCAAAATCTCGGTGCGCCGATAGGACTGCCACCAAAGAAAGCCGATTGCGAGGCTACCAACACCAGCAGCACCGCACAAAACTCCCCCAAAGACCGCGAGTAAAACCGTTGTTTCCATAAACTGCTTTCAGATCGTCCGTGATGTATTCATTATCAGATTAAAACACAGCCGTCCAATTTTCAAGCGCCGACTGTCATTTGTTTAGCCCCAATGTATCAGACTAGAGTATACTGGCGAATCATTGTAAATGTGAAATCCGAGGGAGTCAGACCCACGATGCCCCGTGCAACCATTTGGACAGCCCCGGCTGGTAGCGGCAAAACAGGCAAGGTGATTGAAGCAATTTTGCAGGCCCGCGAGGTCAACCCTTGGCAACCTATTTGGGTGCTGCTGCCAACCGAATTGCAGATTAGTTCGTTTCGCACACGACTGCTGGCGGCGTATCAAGAGCGCTTCGGGCGGCCCGTATGCTTTGGGGTGCAGTATTTCAGCTTCTACCAGTTATATAATCATCTTCTCGATCAGATGCTACTCCCACAAAAACAAATCGGGCAGGCGAGTGTCTATCGGATTTTGCGCTATGTCATCGCTAGGCAAGCTGCCGAAGATCGCCTGCAATATTTTGGGAACATTGCCAGCAAGCCGGGTTTCATAAAATTGATGGCGGAATTCATCCTTGAACTGAAACAGGCCCGGATTCACCCCGAATCGTTTGAACTTTATGCCCAAAAATCCAGACGAGACAAAGACCAAGACCTCGCAGCGATCTATACCCATTATCAAAACTATTTGCGCGATCATCAGCTAGTTGACCGCGAAGGGGCGGGGTGGGTGGCGTTACGCGGCTTAGAGACCAACTATCATACTGAATTTTTGGATTCGGTAGGTTTGTTTGTGGTGGATGGGTTTATCAATTTCAGCCCGTTGCAAGCACGCTTATTGGGACAGTTGGCTGATAAGATTGGCCGTACCATTTTGACGCTGAGTTATGATGAAAATCGCCGGGAGACGCTCTTTCGTGGTATCCAGCGCATTGGAGACCGCCTGCAAAATTATGGGTATTGGGAAGTTGAAAACCTAACCGATGGGATGATTCAGCGGCGCGAAGAACTGTCCCATCTGGAATCGGCTTGGCAGCAGCCTATTAGCCACGTGCCACGTCCGGCGGGCGATGCCCTACACTTGATCGAAGCCCCGAATCCTGAACAGGAAGTGCGGGCTGTGTTACGAAAAGTCAAACAGCAGTTGATGGCAGGGGTTGACCCAGAACAGATAGCGATTTTGGCGTATCATACCCAGCCTTATGCAGATTTTGTTGGCTCGATTAGCGAAAGCTACCGTGTGCCTATCGCGGTACGACGCGGGGTAGAGTTGACACGAAATCCAGCAGTGGCGGCGATTTTGCAGTTGTTGGATTTACATACTCCACAGGTGGATTTTCGTCAGCAGCCCATGTTGGATGTGCTACGTTCCCCGTATTTTGTATTTCATCAATTGATGGCGGATGATGCTGATCAATTGGAACGGGTGAGCCAGCAGTTTCAAGTGGTGCGTTCGCAGCAGGATTGGCTTCAAGCCGTAAAGATGGCAGGGGGTCGGTATGAAGATGAGGACGGCGAGGAACAGGTAACGGAGATTGACCCCGCGCTCTATCAACGACTGCAAACCTTTTTTGAACGAGTAACACCGCCACAGGAAGCGACTCCGCGTGAATTTGTCGCTTGGATAGAAGATTTGTTGGGGCCAGACCCCTCCTATCTGCGTGAACGGCGGGCTGATATTGACCCCACATTGCCGAATTATGAAGGTGGTGAGGGGCATCTAGGTTTTTACAATCAGATACGCGAACCGTTGGATGGGCGGGCTGATAATAGTCAGGCCCTGATAGTACGCGATATTCATGCGATGCAAGCGTTTCGAGCCTGCCTCAACGAGATTTTTCGGGCCTATGATTTGCTGGCTGAACAAACAATGGGCGGCGTTGAAGCACTTATCGCGTGGGAGGATTTTCGCAAAGATTTGCAGCAGGCAATCGAAAGCCATCAAGTCGAACCAGTCGGTGGCTTGTATCGCAATGGGCGGGTGCTGTTCGCAGATGTATTTGAGGCCAGTGGGTTGACACACGCCCATATTTATATCATGGGGATGGCGGAGGGGGTGTTTCCATCCCAAAACTTGGAAGACCCGCTATATAGTGACACTGAACGCAGACAGGCTCAAGCTGAACCGACCTATTTTGAACTACAAACCACAACGGAGCAGGTGGATGATGGCTTGGTGTTTTATCAGACCTGTGCAATGGCAGGGGAAACGTTAACTCTCAGCCGTCCGACATTGGATGAAAAAGCCAATCTATGGCCGCCTTCGATTTTTTGGCGCGAAACATCTGCCATTTTGACCGATGCCCAGAAGACGACCTTGCGGAGTGGGGAAGCGCCCAAGCTGGAAGAAAGTGGAGATATACGTGAGGCTGGCATTGCATTGGCGGCAACTATAAATCAGCTTGCAGCGGGGGAGGCACGGGCGATATTGTCATCCTTGCTGGCGGATCAAGAACATGGCCTACGCTGGCAGAATATCTTACGTGGGCGCTCAATTGAGGCGCGGCGCGAAAATCTGAATGTGCCGTTTGACCGATATTCAGGCGTGTTGAGCAGCCCAGCATTGGTGGCAAGGGTCGCGGCCCAGTTGGGATCGAGCCGGAAGTGGAGTGCCAGCCAATTTAATGATTATGGCTACTGCCCATTCCGATTTTTTGCCAAGCGGGTGCTGCGATTGGAAGAACTCACCGCGCCGAAAGAAGGCTATGACGCTGCGCAGTTGGGGTCGGTGCAGCATGAAGTTCTGGAAAATACCTATTTACGAATTTTGAACGAGGGCTTGGCAATTCAGCCAGAAAATGAAAAACGGGCGATCCAGATTTTGATTGAAGAAGCCGCTCGATGGCTGCCCACCGCGCCGCAACGTTGGGGATTTCGACCTACGCCGCTGTGGGAACAGGAAAAAGATGAAATTGTGCGCCGCCTAACACTGTTGATTTCCCTAGATTTTTCGGATAACCCCAAGAGTCCGTTTGTGGCAACAGCACGCAGTAAGGCCGTTATTTCAGACTTGGTCAGTTCCATTGGGGAGGAACGGCGGGTATTCGCATTGGAAAAAGCCTTTGGCATGGATGGTGGGTTGGAAGCGGTAGTAGACGGCGAAGCAGGGCCGTTGTGGGTGCGTGGCAAAATTGACCGGATGGATCGCGTGGGCAATGTACTCATTATCATGGACTATAAGAGTGGCAGCAAGACGCCGAGAAACGAAGATATTGAGGAAGGGCGCAATTTTCAAATGCTGCTGTATCTGTTGGCAGCACGCCAGATTATCGCGCAGGAACACCCCGAATTAGAGGTCAAGGCCGGGATGTTTTGGAGTATCCGTACCCGCAGGGCTGATGGACAGATTTTGGCAGATGACTCGCTGTTGGAAGTGGCCCAACACCGCCTGCATGAATATATTGTGGCCGGGCGACGGGGACGTTTTCAGGTGCAGCCCACAAAATACGATCATGGCAAATGTTTTGCCTACTGCGAATATCATCAATTTTGCCGGGTTCATCGGGGCAGTGGGTTGAAGGGAATAGCCGAGGAATAGAATTCCCCGGCTAAGGCACAATGTCCTCTGGATGAGGGCAGGTTTTTGAGATTTAGTTTTCTAATTCGACGGCGAGAGCGACGGCTTCCGCGCCACCCAAACAAAGAGCAGCAACTCCTCGTTTCAGACCGCGTTGTTGCAGGGCATGAATCAAGGTAACAAGAATCCGCGCTCCACTCGCGCCGAGGGGGTGACCCAACGCAATCGCGCCGCCGTTGACATTGACCTTTTCCATCGGCACGATAAAACCATCTTGTTCAAGACCGCGTACATCCGCCAAAACCTGCGAGGCGAAGGCTTCATTAATCTCAAATAAATCCACGTCCTCGATGCGCCACCCTGCTTTTTGTAGCGCAATTGGAATGGCTTTGACGGGGGCATAGAAAATCCATTTGGGGTCAACCGCCGCCTGACCGTAACCCGCAATCCGCGCAATGGGGGTACGCCCATGTGCTTCGGCATAACTCCGACTGGTGATAACCATCGCTGCCGCACCATCGTTGAGGCCGGGAGCATTACCCGCCGTCACACGTCCATCTTTTTGGAAAGCAGGTTTTAGCGCTGCTAAACCTTCGATAGTGGTTTCGGGGCGGATGGGTTCATCGGTATCAATGACAGTGACACCCTTTTTGCTTTTCAATTCAACGGGGGCAATTTCGGTTTTGAAGCGGCCTGCTTGGGTGGCGGCATACGCCTTCTGATGGCTTTGATAGGAAAATTCATCCATTTCCTCCCGGCTGACTTCAAATTGGTTAGCAATGAATTCAGCGGCCTCGCCCATCACCCAATTTTCGAGACTGCACCACAAGCCATCTTGCAAAATGGCATCTTTCAGTTCGACATTGCCATATTTAAAGCCTTTGCGGAGATTAGCGTCAAGGTGGGGGGCATTGCTCATGCTTTCCATGCCACCCGCGACATAGACCTCACCATCCCCCGCGCGGATGCCACCAGCGGCTAACATCACGGCCTTGAGGCCACTGCCGCATATTTTATTGACGGAGAGTCCACCGACATTGTTGGGATAGTTGAGGCCGATCCAAACTTGACGGGGGGTGGCCTGACCAGCACCAGCGGTGATGACATGCCCCAAGATGACCTCATGGACATGTTCAGGTTGGATGCCACTGCGTTCAACCGCTACTTTGACTGCGACCTGTCCCAATTGGACAGCCGATAGTGATTCGAGTGCACCGAGGATGCGACCTTGGGGAGTACGCGCTGCCCCAAGAATCACAGCATCGTTGGCTGATTTTCCGTTACTGCTCATGGGTAAAATGATTCTCCTTAAAATCTCCCGTTGTGACAAACCCGGCGGGTATAGGGGGATACGCGAAACCGGGTTGGAATGCAGGCAAGTTTAGCCCGCGAATGCTTTCTGTGCTTTTTTCAGATAGCGGTCTCGTTGGGCAGATAAGCGACTTTGTTGGGCCGGGTCGGTGGCACTGTCGGCTTTTTCGGTCAAGCGAATGGCCCACAAGACATACGCGATCTGGCTATAGGTGGTTGAACGGAAAATGATTTCTTCCTCATGAAAGAGGCGGGCGAATTCCCAACGGAACCAGACCCAATGACTGGGTGGCACTTCTTCATACAGCGGATGGACGCAAAACTGCCCGATGTCATAGGCGGTATCGGCCCAGTCGGTGTTTTCAAATCCCAATGTGCGGAGGTGATGCCCGTCCCAAATAAAATGATTCATTTCCAAATCGAAACGGTTTAAGCCGATTCTAGGTGGTTTGGCCCATTCCGGCGCAATAATGGCATGGGCGCGGCTGACCAGATGGGCCAGTGTTTCATACGCTGGGTGGTTAGGCGAGAGGCTAGATAATTCCGAATCTAACATCGCCAGTGCGTCTTTGGGCTGCTGTGCGCCACTGCCCATCATCGGGATGGCATGGGCGGTGAAGCTGAATTGGAGATGTTTGATGATACCCAGCGCCGTCATCAACCGATGCCACATTTCCTCGTCCGCCACCGGGGGCACTGTTTTTAGGGGTGTCCCGTGTACCCATTCACTGATTAACACCGGGTCGTTTAGACCGTCGGGGGTTTCGCTGGCATAAAATGCACGGGGGCCGATGCCCACGCCGAATTCTTGCAACGCCCCCATAATGGCTTCTTCGCGGGTGGCACGTGGGCGATCATGCCGATGGTAGAGCTTGATAGACAATACTGGAAATTCGGCAGGATCAGCGGGGTTGGCCCGATAAATGGTGCTGTGCTGGCGGTGATGGGCTGAAACAATCGTCCAGCCTTGAGGGGATTGACCCTTTGCCACTCCATCCAAGAGGCTTGGAATATCGAGCCGGGTGGCATCAAAGGCATGGATGTCAAACGGGTGTACTTCAGCGGACAATGGCTGCCATCTCCTCAATGAGTGGATGACCCTTATAGACCCCATGATATTGTTCGGGCAACAGGGCGGCAATCGCACACATAATGCGGTCAGTATATTCTTTGAGCATGTCGCCCTTTGCACGGCCTTCCGGTAGACGATAGGGTTTGCCGATGCGGACGCGAACTTGAGGGCGAGGGTGTTTGAGGATTTTTTCTGTTCCCCACATGACCCAAGGAACAATTGGCACGTTGGCGCGGGTGGCGATAAACGCGACCCCTTCTTTGGCTTCCATTAATGTTCCGTTACGGCTACGATGGCCTTCGGGGGCGATGGCAAAAGGCGACCCTTTTTTGAGCAGCTTGAGGGCCATCATTAAGGCTTGGCGGTCTGGCGATGCTTGTTCAATCCACACCGGGCCACCCATACGAAATAGGGGTTCCATCCATGTGCCTTGATATTTTTTGGCAGCGAAGGCGGGAATTGTGAGGGTCATAGAGGCAGCGACGGCGGGCACATCAAAATAGGACAGGTGGTTACTCGTGGCGAGAAAAGGTGGTTGGGGAATGTTTTCCCGCCCAATCACCTTAAAATTGCTCAACAGGTGCATAAAAATTCGACTACCTGTGCGGAAGCCGAAAATACTATTCGGAATTTTGACATCCTCTTGTACAGAGTTTTGAGTTTCGCTCGTGGTGGTCATGACTACTCGTTCGATAGTTCTTGGATACGCTGGCGGAGGAATTCGACATCCTCGGCCAAATGATTTTGCTCGATTAGTTGGATTGCTTCTTGATAACAGGCCGAAGCGCGGTTGCTGGCTTTCTGATTCTGCCAATAATTCCCCTCGGCTATCAACACTCGGGTGATGCGGGCAGGCGACTTAATTTTTTCGGCATATTCTCGACTGAGCCGGAAAAGTTCAGCGGGGTCTTTGCCTGCCGAAGGGTCAGCCGCAGCAAGTTGGGCCATTACCAAATAAGTCGAGGAAACGTGTTGCAGACGGGTTCGTTCGGTATGGATCCGCAGGGCTTCAGTGATGCTCTGCCATGCCAGCGGATACTTTTGCTGATTAAGGGCGATTTCGGCCAATCCCTGATGAGCTTCCCCTACAGCAGAGCGGATATAGTCATCATTATTGGAATCCCACGCCAGTTCAATCGAATGTTTGAAGAGTTCTTCGGCTCGATCCAATTCACCCAAGGCGACACGGGATAGCCCTTCGTTGGTGGTCGCTAGAATTTCCATACGCAAGTCACCCTGAACTCGGCCCACTTGTTGAGTACGGACATAACATTCAGCAGCCTCTAAATGGCGGTTGGTACGGCGATAGGTCTCACCGAGATTGTTAATCATCGCAGCAACGCGGGCTTGATCTCCAATGGACTCGAAAATCGGGAGAGCTTGCTGGTAATAGGCTTGGGCGGCCTCAAAATGATCGAGTTCGAGTTCAATCAGGGCCAACCATGAATAGATGCGGCCTTCCAATAAGGGGTGTTGGAGATCACGGGCGACTTCCAAGTGCTGGGTGAGCATCCCAACCGATGCCTCATAGTCAAAGTTCCCTTCGAGCAGGGAACGCTGAATATGATTCCAGATTTTGTCTATCATTACATAGACGGGATGCTGTGTATCGCTGATGGTCATGATGCTCACCCACTTTGAACTTATTTGTTACGCTTCGGGAAGCGGCTGACGATGGTTGCCGATTCTGGCACGGCGGTACGATCACCCGGTTTGAGTTCGGCGGGTGATTTGCCGTCGCGGGTGTTGGCGGCATTGCTAAAGATTAAGACGGGTGTCCCTTCGGAGACATGGCTCGTCTTGATGAGCACCTGTCCTAATTGATAGCCTTCGCTGTCAATACTGCATGATGTGACCGTGCCGACCACACGCCCACGTTTATCCAAGACCGGATCACCGGGTTGGGGTGGACGCACGCCTTTATTGTCCATACGGAAACGAGTGCAGATGCGGTCACGCTGGGCCTCATAATCGAGATAGGCCTGCTTGCCCACGAAAAACGGTTTCCAGAGTTTGACATAGCTGGCGAATCCGGCGTCGGCGGGGTTCATGTCAAAGTGACCCGCTAGTTCATGCCCGTAAAGGGGCAGGCCTGCTTCGGTACGCAGACTGTCACGCGCCGCCAGACCGCAGGGAGTCGCACCCGCCGCAACTAATTGCTCAAACAAGACAGGGGCTTCATCGGGGTGGACAAAAATCTCAAAGGCCATACGTTCGCCTGTGTAGCCCGTGCGGGAAATGACCAGATCATGCCCACCGAGGTTGACACGCACAACACTGGCCCAAACCATGCCTTTAACTTTAGCTTTGTCGGCATCGCTGCCCGCCAATTTCAACAGCACATCACGGCTCTTTGGCCCTTGTAAAGCCACATCTACGCGGCGATTGATACCGCTGGTCATGGCACGCAGGTCACGAATGAGCACGTTATCGCGTCCGGGTGCTTTGACCCAAGACCGCTGGGGATCAATGGCGACTGTTCCTTCTTGAACCGCGTTGACCCATGCCCAATTTTTGTCGTTGTTGGAGGCGTTGACCACGACCATAAATTCTTCGACGCCAAGCCGATAGACAAAGATGTCGTCAATCGGCAGGCCATCTACCCCCAGCAAATAGCTGTAGTGGGCTTTGCCGACCTTTAAGTTGGCGACATCGTTGGCGGTGATCGCATTCAAAAAGGTTTCTGCGCTGGGGCCAGTAAATTCAAAGACGCCCATGTGCGTGACATCGAATAATCCAGCAGCTTGGCGGGTAGCCAGATGTTCTTCGCTGACGGTGGTGTACCAGACGGGCATATCATACCCCGCAAACGGCACCATCTTGGCACCCAACTTGACATGGACATCGTGAATAGTGGTCGTCAGCAAACCATTAGGTTCGGGTTCCTGCCATTCAAAAACGGGTAGGGGGTCGCCAGCGGGGGCATCTACATCATGACAGCCGATGAAATAGGCTTTATCAGGGTCGAAGCCTGCGCCGGGGATGGGGCTATCCGCAAATTGCAGGTCGCCAAATTTTTGTGGCGGGATGGCATCCGACAGAATGCTAATGGACACTGGGCCGGGAACTTTGGCATAGATGTCACTGGGTTCAAAGCGGGTGTACCCATCGGATAGGGCAATCAGCCATTCGGCGATGACATCAATATTGCGTTCGACATGTAATAGATAGGTGTCTTCCGTCAGGCGCTCCACGACGGCACGGGCCAATACTCGCCCATCGCCATCCAGTACCCATGAGGGCTGCATATCGCCGTAACCGAGGGCGTAAACATCACTGGTGACAGCGACATCCAAGAAACGGGCGGCTTTGGGGCCGTTAATTTCAATGGTTTGCCATGTTTCGGAGGGTTCGTCATCTGGCAACACGTGGAAATGCTCGGCGGCAGCGTCGGCTTCAATATAATATTCGGCTAAATCTGGCACGACGTAATCAATCCCCGCTTCAGTGGCTAGATGATTGACCTTGCCTTTGACACGCACCAATGTTTCAAAATCTACCTTCATGCGCCAATCTTTGCGATCAAACCCACCCGCATAGCTGAAGGGTTGGGCCGAAAGCAGCAGTTCGGAAATGGCATCCGTGACGGCATCCATTTCTTGCTCTCGGAAGCCACGCTGCGTGACCCAAGGGGTGCCAAAACGCACACCCGTTGCACGGAAGGGGCTGACATCGGTGGGGATGGTATTGCGGTTACAGACGACGCCAGCAATATCGAGGATACGGGCCGCCATATCACCGGAAAGGGGACTGCCATCCTTCCCTTTGATTCGACCAACATCGGCCAACAGCATGTGGCTGTCCGTGCCACCATAGACCACGCGCAGACCATTTTGGGTAAGCCGTTCGGCCATACGTTTGGCGTTATAGACTGTTTGCTGCTGCAAGGCTTTAAATTGAACCGTGCCAGCCAGTTTCATGGCAACTGCCAGCGCGGTGATGGTGTTGACGTGGGGGCCGCCTTGTTCACCGGGGAACACACCACGATCCACTTTGCTGGCAAGGGCCGATTTATGGGTAATCAAGACCGCACCACGCGGGCCACCGAGTGTTTTGTGGGTCGTGAACATCACAATATCGGCGATGCCAACGGGGGAGGGGAATACCTCGGCGATAATGAGGCCTGCCACATGCGACACATCGGCTAACAGGATTGCTCCGACTTCATCCGCAATGGCCCGGAACTGTGCCCAGTCGGGTGACCAAGGATAGGAGGTGAAGCCTGCTACGATGATTTTGGGTTTGTGTTCCAACGCAACAGCACGGATTTCGTCATAGTCAAGGCGTTCGGTTTCGAGATTGACGCCATAACTGACGATGTTATATTGCAGGCCGCTGCGAGCGACGGGGCTGCCATGTGTGAGGTGCCCGCCATGCAGCAAATTCATGCCCATCAGGGTGTCACCGGGATGGAGCAGAGCGGTATAGACAGCACTATTGGCAGGCGCACCCGAAAGCGGTTGCACATTGACAAATAAGTCGTTGGGCTTAAGTTTACCAGTGGCAAAACGTTCGGACACACGGCGGCGGGCGAGGCTTTCCACAATATCGGCAATTTCCGCGCCTTGATAATAACGTTTACCGCTGTTGCGCCGTAGTTCGGCCAGACGCGCATCTACATCCAAGAGGTCATCTTCGGCCAATTTTCGCCAGTGGGACGGAGGATAACCCTCGGCATAAAGATTATGAAATGGCGAGGACAACGCTTCGCGCACGGCATAGGGGACAGAAGATTCTGAGGGGACAAGAATCAGTTTTCGCGCTTGGCGGACAGCCTCCAAATCTATCAATGCGGCGACATCCGGGTCAATCTGCGCTAAGTTTCCGCGAAATAGAAAGTCTACCACACATAGCTCCTTTCAGAAGCAGGCAGATAGTGGCAATACGACACTGAATTTTAACCGAATGATGGGTATTCGGCTAACCTCAATTTTGATGCAAGGTCGTGTGACAGAAATTTGTAAATATTTTAACCGCCTTCGCCTATTTTTTGTAATTGGAAAAGGCGGTTGTATGAGGATTATTGTGGATTTAGAGCGGTGACAATCGTGGTGGCGTTGGCTCGCATGTAGTCAATATAGGTGTAAGCAGGGCCATCGGTATCGGTGAGTGAGTCACTGTACAATTGATAAACCGATGCGCCTGTTTCATCAGCGATTTGTTCGGCAAGGGCAGCATTGACGGTATTTTCGGTGAAAATGGCGGGCACACCGTAATCGAGCACGGTTTCGATGAGGGCAGCGACATCTTCAGCAGAAGGTTCGTTGGCTGTACCACCGCCGGGGATGATGGAACCTACAATTTGATAGCCGTAACGCGCGGCGAGATAACCTAGTGTTTCGTGGTTGGTAATCAGGACACGATTTTCCTGTGGTACAGAGGCCAATAATTCGGCAATTTCGGTATCAAGGGCGATCAATTCTGCAAGATAGGCCTCGGCGTTGGCGGCATAGGTGGCAGTATTGGCGGGGTCGGCTTTACTCAACACATCCCGCGCCATAAGCGTCCACAACATCACATTTCGTACATCCGTCCATAGATGCGGATCGCAGTTACCTTCTTCGTGGTCGGACTCGGTAACGGCAGAATCATCGTGATTGCCTGCTGTGCAGTTGGTTTCATACAGTAACCCAAGTGGTTCGGTACCATTTTCGAGCGTGCTGCCCGGATTGACCTCTACTCCTAATGCCGCAAGGGTTTCAAAATGGGAGGCACATTGATCTGCAATACTACTTATGTCGTCAGTGGGGGTTGCGTCTATAGCATTTTCATTCGATCCAAACGGTAGGATGGCTACGCAATCAGAAATTGTAACCAAATTTTCGGGAGCCGCTTCTTCAAGAACCCCGATTAACCCTTCTTCAAAATTTGCGCCATTGATGAATACAATATCAACTTCATCAAGAGCCACAATATCTTGGGCGCTTGGTTCATAGGCATGGGGATCAACCCCGTAACCCATCAGCGGCGTGACATCGGCGGCGTCACCTGCTACCCGTCCCACAACATCAGCGATCATGGTGGTGCTGCCGATGACCGAGAGCCGATTCTCTTGGGCATGGATTGAGGAGACGGGCAATCCAAAATTTAACAAGACAATGCCCACCAATGCACCGATTCCCAAGCGCGAAACAACCTTTAGCATATTTCCTCCCAGAAAATACGATAGTGATACTTTGTATCAATTATGTGGCATTATATAGGTGGATTTGCGAAATGTCAAAGAAAAATTGTGACAGACTGCCAATCGCAATTGATGAGTTGAGAGAAGGGGCATACAATTAATCGGTTGTCATTGACCAGAGGGTGAAAAAAATTGAACATTGCTTATCGCTTGCAACATCAACCTATTCGTTGGCTTGCCCCGGTGTGCTGGGTGCTCATTATTCTGTATCTGACATTGTCTTCGGGGAACAACCAAAACGTTTCATCGCTTTCCAAGTTCGCGGGTGGGACAGAAATCACCGATGCCATTGGACATATGGTAATGTTTACCGTGCTGGTGGTGCTGTGGCATTGGGCCGGTTCAGCGTATTATCCTGCAATGGCAGTTTTAAAAGTGGTCACGCCGCTAATTTTCCTTTTTGCGATAGGCGTGGAAGTGGGGCAATATTGGATTGAAGAACGTGGCATGTCATGGCTGGATTTTCTTGCCAATAGCAGCGGTGTTCTGTTGGGGGCAAGTTGGATTTTATATCAATTACAAAAGGGCAAAGGTGACATAAAATGACGGCACCAATTGGCGTACAGCTTTATAGTCTACGCAATGAACTTACGCAGGATTTTGAAGGCACAATTCGTAAAATCGCCGCGATGGGGTACATCGGCGTTGAACCCTATGGTGGAATGGCCGATAAGGTCGAGCAAGCCGCCAAGCTATTCCGTGAACTAGGCCTAACCGCGCTGGCAATTCACGGGGCAATAGCAACCCCGGAAAACAAAAATAAATTGTTGGATACATTAGGAGCCTATGGTGCGACGATTATGAATGTGCCGTGGCTATCCCCGGATAATTTTAAAACGTTGGATGGCGTCAAGGCGGTGTGTGAACAACTGAATCAGTCTAACGCCCTCTTAAAACCACACGGCATTACGGTGGGGTATCACAACCACGAATTTGAACCCGCCAATGTGTTTGAGGGCAAAAATGCACTGGAATGGATGTTTGAACTAACCGACCCAGCCGTGACGTTTGAAATTGACACGTATTGGGTCAAGGCGGGCAATGCTGACCCGGTGGAAATCGTGCGGAAATTTGGGTCACGTTCGCCTCTGCTGCATATTAAAGATGGCGAGGGCCGTCGAGGTGTGCCAATGGTCGCGGTGGGTGAAGGCACCCTCGATTTCGCCGCGATTGTCAAAGCCAGTGCAGGCAATGTCAAGTGGATGGTGGTGGAATTGGATGAATGCGCGACGGATATGGTCGAAGCCATTCAAAAGAGCTATACCTATTTGATTGGAAAGGGCCTTGCTCATGGAAAAGGTTAAGGTTGGGATTATCGGTACGGGCAACATCAGTCCGGCCTATATCAATGGCTGTCGGGCTTTCGATATTTTGGATTTGGTGGCCTGTGCCGATATGGACATGAATAAGGCCGCCGCCGCTGCCAAAGAACACGATATCCCCAAAGTGTTGACAGTGGATGAGATGTTGGCCGACCCGGAAATTGAATTTATCATCAATTTGACCATTCCGGCGGTACATGCCGAAGTCAGCCTGAAAATTATTGCAGCAGGCAAACATCCCTATTCGGAAAAACCATTGGCGGTCAGCCGCGAAGATGGCTATAAGGTGATCCGAGCGGCGAAAGACAAGGGCCTATTGGTGGGGTGTGCCCCCGATACCTTTTTGTTTGGGCCACACCAAACCTGCCGCAAGCTGATTGATGATGGCTGCATCGGGCAACCCGTCGCGGCGGTGGCATTTATGATGGGGCATGGGCCAGAAGGCTGGCATCCCAATCCCGATTTCTTCTATCAGGTTGGGGGTGGGCCGCTGTTTGACATGGGGCCGTACTACATCACCTGCTTGGTGAATCTGTTAGGGCCAGTCAAACGGGTAGCAGCGATTACACGCGCTTCTTTCCCTGAACGAGTGGCTAAAGATGGGCACAAAATTCCGGTGCAGATCGCCACGCATGTCGCTGGGACGCTAGAATTCCATTCGGGGGCGATTGCGACCCTCATCAACAGCTTTGATATTTGGAAACACCAATTGCCACGTATGGAAGTTTATGGTGCGACAGGATCGTTGTATGTACCTGACCCCAATGGCTATGAAAATAAGGTGTTGATGTTCCAACAGGGTGGGGAAGGTTGGCAACAGCAAGAATTGACGCATGGCGATGATTGGAAACGCGGTATCGGTTTGGCGGATATGGCCTATGCCCTGCGGACGGGGCGCACCCATCGGGCCAGTGGAGAATTGGCCTATCATGTGTTGGATGTGATGCACTGCTTTGATGAATCGTCCCACAGTGGGCGACACGTCGAGGTTCAGAGTACCTGCGCTCGACCTGCCGCCTTGCCTGTAGGATTGCCTGCTCGACAGCTAGACGTCTAGTTCATCCAATTCAAGTTTAAGCGTGATAATCTGGAATGGGGTGAAATCGAGGAGGATATTTCCTCCGGCCCATTCCAGTTTTTCTTCTGTTTCCTCCAGTAAATTGCAGCGCCAAATAGCTTTGATTGGAGGTAGTCCCCGCAATACTATTACAGCACGACTGCTGCTGCCATAGGTTTCATAGAGGCGGACTATCAGGTCGTTTGAGCCCTCCGCTTTTTTTACAGTGTCCAATATCACGGTTTTCAGATCACGGTTCGCCGGGAAGATATGAAAATTAGGGAATTTCTTCTCATAACATCCTTTTGTGATGAGTAGAGGGGTATTGAACCGCAATGCCTCTTCATGGATTCCTTCCTGCCAAATGGGTCTATAATGCAGTGAGAGTCTAAAGCGGAATGTGTGATGGCCCATATCGGCTTCTTCGTCAGGAGAAGTTGAGCCACGTAGTAATGATAGCCGCATAACATTGCCATGAGTCGAATAGCCATACTTACAATCGTTCAAGAGGGCTACCCCAAACCCCGGCTCATATAGATCTGCCCACCGATGAGCGCAAACCTCGAATTTGGCAACATCCCAACTGGTATTGAGGTGGGTTGGACGCTCCACACATCCATACTGGACTTCATAGGTCGCAGTTGAAGCGCGAATATTGAACGGGAATTCGACTTTGAGGAATTTGTGTTTTTCATGCCATTCAACCTCGGTTGAAAAATCAAGAGACATGCTTCCCATATCCACCGAAATAATCTGTCGTAAAGTGCTGACAGGTGATAATTGCACTTCAAAGGCAAGACTAGCACGCAATGGGCCGTTTTCTACTATTCGCATGATAGGGGGTGGATGAACTTCCGTGCGTTTTTCCAGATGAAAAACATCTACATCCCATGCTTCCCAATCATTAGGACGGTCATCAAATAGAATAAAATGATTGGCTAACTTGCCGGGTTCGATCACCTCTAATTTAGAATTCTTGTTATACAGACTATCGTGTTTATTGAAGAGCCTTATGAGATGACCGTCGTTTTGGAAAACCGCTTGAATATGGCCGCTGTCCAAAATAAACGTACTTCCCTCTTGCCTTGCCTGAGCAACATAAGCCTTCGGTAGTGGCGTCCAAGCGGGGTCTATTTTGGCGCGTGAGAGATGATACTCCATATCTACGAAAGCAAGCGGACGGCCATTGGCGGCTTTTTGTATGGTTGGGATATCAAAAGGAAGTTCGACCACCTCACTGCGACCACAGCCCACAGTATCAATGGCAATCAAATCATCCCCCGGCGGAATTAAGGCCGCAATGGTTTCATTCAATAACTTCTCGCCTACCTCGAAAATTTCCTGATAGTCGCGCTCGGAATCTTCGTAGACCTGATGGATGGACGAGCCGGGGATGATGTCGTGGAATTGATTCAACAAAATCAACTTCCATAGGCGCTCAATTTCGGCAGAGGGGTAGGGCGCAGCTTTGGTTGCGTGGGCCATCGCTGCCAGAAATTCGAGGTTGTGCATCAAGGTTTCGGCGCGACGATTGTGGAGTTTGTTGCGTGCTTGGGTTGTATAGGTGCCGCGATGCAGTTCAAAATAGAGTTCGCCGACCCACACAGGCAAATCTTTGGCATCGGCCTTGCAGCGTTCAAAAAATTCCTGCGGAGTGCGGATTTCGACACGCGGAAGGCCGTCTACATCTTTGACACGGGATAGTTGTTCGAGCATTTCTTGAGTGGGGCCACCCCCGCCATCGCCATACCCGAACAGATAATAACTTTCGTTGGCGCGTTCATGGTCTTTGAAATTGCTGACGTTATATAAAAGCTGCTGGATGCTGGCATTGGCATTGTAGGTGTCGGCAGGTGGGAAATGCACCAAGACCTGACTGCCATCTAGCCCTTCCCAAATAAAAGTGCTGCTGGTGGGTTTGTTAAATTGATTCCATGAGAGCTTTTGTGTCAGGAAATATTCGATACCCGCACCGCGCATAATTTGAGGGAGGGCGGCTGGATAACCAAAGGTGTCGGGTAGCCAGAATTCTCGACAGGTGATGCCAAATTCCTGTTGGAAGAACCGCTGTCCATATAAAAATTGACGCACGAGCGATTCGCCAGAGGGAAGATTGCAATCGGGTTCGACCCATGAACCACCCGCCGGAATAAAACGGCCTTCTTGCACTGTCGCCTTGATTTTTTCATAGAGGGCGGGCTGTTGTTCCTTCATCCATGCGAATTGTTGGGCTTGGGAACAGACAAATATATAATCGGGGTAGTCTTGCATGTAACATAAGGCGGTGGAAAAAGTGCGATAACATTTCCGTATCGTCTCCGCCAGAGGCCATAACCATGCCGTGTCAATATGAGCGTGACCAATGGCTGAAAGGTTATGTTGACCATCGCCATTACGGGCGCTCAGAAATTGGGTGGCGATTTCACGTCCGGCAGGCCATGTAGACGGATCATCAAGATAGACCTGATTTACAATGGCGTTGGCAGCATAGAGCGCTTGGCCCCCACGCGGCGTATTGGAGGGCAGGTGAGTCGCCATATCCGCGACAACGGTGTAATCCCACAACAAATCCCACAAGGCACGATCAAAGGTGGCAATATCGGCTTGGCGCAAGAGGCCTAATTGACGAAATTCATCGCCGTTAATCAGGCCAAACATGCCATTCATCGCGGCTTCAATATAGAGGGTGATGTCCTCATCCCCGTACGCGGATTTGGTGAGGCAATAGGTGGTGCGAATGGGTTTTTGGCGATCTCCACCGTCCCCGCTGCCTGTTCGCGCTGAACCCGTCAGTCCTTGCAGCGGCACGCCATCTTGCCAGATGCAGGCTTCGGAGGATGAATCCCAGCGTAAATGCACTTCTTGGCCGCGCCATTCAGCGGGGATGCGGATTTCGACTTTGAACCAGTGCGTTGACCAGAGTGGGCGAAAAAGATCACCAATCTGGCAGGGACGATAGTCGCCGCGTATCGCTTCATCAAATGTAATGCGTCCGAGTGCAACATAAGTCGAAATTTGGACGGAGGCGGTATGTGTATAAAGCCGTTCGGCGAGTTGGCCTTTGAAAGCCTGTACTCGCCGACGGGTGATCTCAAGATGTTTTTGCATAATTAGTAGCT
Organism: Chloroflexota bacterium; assembly: GCA_024434115.1. GTDB lineage: Bacteria > Chloroflexota > Anaerolineae > Aggregatilineales > J027 > CFX10. The sequence goes on along the minus strand of QMIT01000012.1, from coordinate 63,075 downwards.
GGGATAGTAGCGGTGGGTGGTGTCTTCGTTCCACGTAAAGATATACGACTTGCCATCAGCGTAACTGGTGTTCATCTGGAACTCGCCGGTGGTGAGACGATAGACGGTAATGGCACGATTGGTGAATGGGTTGGTCGCTCGACCAAGTACAGTATTTTCTGCCGGAACTCCCGCCGACTCAATCATTTCATCAGTGATGTTTAGCACCAATTCACTAATGCAGTTGATAGGATCATAGGCGAAAATGCGGATCGAACCGGGATACACGATAGCGGGCGCACCCGCGTCGGTGTTCAAACGGCCATCATAAATATTGCCTGCGCTTTGCCCACCCATCGCTGTGTAAGTGTGGGTCATGGTTACGGTAGGAATCGCGCCAATTGCACTACATGTTGCAGTGGCAGTGGTTGAGCCAATGTTTGCGCCATCGGCTTGAGTGGTGATTGTGACTGAGACTGAAATCGGCGCTGTACCGGGGGCCGTGGTATGGTTAATCAAGAAATTACCATACTGACCATTGGTTTCTGTACCTACCGCAGCCAGTGAAAATGATCCTGCAAAGGCTGGATTGTTGACGGTATACGTATTGACATTGTTGACTGGGAGATAGGCTTCACGCAGGAAGCTGCCACTCACCACGACATTGCCACTTGCATCATCAAGGCAGGTACCACTAAAACCTGTAAAGATATAGTAATAATGATTGGAGGTGCAGCAGTCCGCAAGGGCATTGCCGGGAAGGTGTAGGACAAGCAGTAGCACTAATCCCAAGAACATTAACCGGAGTAGGGGGAGGGGGTTTGACTTCATAAAATTAATGACTCCGCATAATCAACTGAGGCTGAAAACTAAAAAATCAGATGTCTCAGAATCATTTTACCAACAATACCTATATTCTCACTTACATTGTAGCGTTAGTTGTTTTTGTATGAAACAAGGGCACATTGGTTTGATGAGAGATTTGTCAGAATACGTTGGCAAATGGCTGAAACAAACACTAATCGTAATAAAATGGTAAACTTGGAACAAATGTAATCTGCTACGGATAGTTTGCATTTGGTAGGTTTGTCCTGCTCCATCACCTTTTTATAGACAAAACCACGACAAAAATGTAAGGAGTCTGCAAGGTAATGACACCAAAGTTCAAACTCCTTGCAAGTCTAATCCAATACATTTATGACGGACGATAAGGATTTAACTGCCAATCCAATTTTTTTATTTGAGTTTCTTAAGGGGGTCGTGTTGACACCGCGCAATCATAGACTAAGCTCTGGAAAGACCAAATTTAGAGTACAAACCTCTCACCGAGCGCTCTATCGGGCCGGATTGGGAGGGCTAGTAGCCATGCTGCTGCTGGGCCTTGTACTACCCTATATTCCTTATATCAGTGAACCGTTCAGTCCAGTACGCCGGGTAGAGGCTGCTGACACGATCACCGTCACGACAACAGCCGACACATCGGCGCTTGACGGTCAATGTTCGCTGCGTGAAGCGATTACGGCAACCAATACCAATACCACCGAGAATGAATGTACCCATAATGGTACGGGTGGTACGGATACGATTAACTTCAATATAGTGGGGACCGCTCCCTTCACCATTACTGTTACGACGGCGCTTCCTTCTATCACCGCACCCGTCATTATTAATGGCCGTAGTCAGCCGGGTTGGGTGAGTGCCCCGATTATTGTATTGAATGGCGATACAATTGGTGGTTCAACTACCAATGGTTTGCTTCTGACAGGCTCGTCTGGTTTCAGTACCATTCAAGGTTTGGTTATTCAGGGATTTCCTAATAGTGGTATCCGCATTGAAAGCAATAACAATATCATTCGGGGTAACTATATTGGGACCAACGCGGCGGGCACTGCACCCGATCAAAATCGTGGTCTTGACGACGGCGCGGGTGTTGAGATTGTAACCGCGTCAGGCAATACTATTGGCGGGACCAGTGGCCTATTGGTCGGCAACAACTGTACTGGGGACTGCAACCTTGTCTCTGGCAATGCACAGGCCAATGGGTATGTGGGTGTCAAAATCCGCGACGAAGCTAATGGCAACTCTGTTCTAGGGAATTTTATTGGCACTAATGCCACCGGAACTTCCGCAATCGGAAATGGACGCCTCGGGGTTCAGATCATTAATTCTGATAACAATATCATCGGTGGCACCACTATTGCAGAACGTAATGTGGTCAGCGGGAATGATGAAGTTGGTGTCGTGATTATCTCCTATGGGGGAGGTGGTGGTGAAGCCAGTGGCAATATTATCCGCAATAACTATATAGGCCTGAACAGTGCTGGAACGGGAGTGATTCCCGGTGAGTTTATAGATTGGGCCGCAGAAGGAGAGGTTTGGAATTACTCCGACGGTATCCGCATCCGTAACTCACCCAGCAATACCATTACTGGGAATTACATTGCGGGTAATTATGGTACTGGCATCCGCCTGCAAAGCTATGGTCTATTGCTTCTGGGTGGTTCTATCAATACAGATAATATGACAGTCACCAATAACTTCATTGGTACCAATGGCAGCGGTACGGGTTCGCTCGGTAATGGTGAACACGGTATTTTCCTGCAAGGGGCTTCAGATAGCCTTATTCAGGGCAATGTTGTTAATAACAATCTTCGTGGCATAGTCGTTGACCATGAATACTACCCAATTGGTCCAGTTTTTGTTCCTTCACTGAATAACCGCATTTCTCAAAACTCGGTTGCGAATAACACCAATCTGGGAATTGACATCGTAGAACGCCCCGTTCAATCGGTGCCCACTTTTGGTATTACGGCGAACGATGCCAATGACGCCGATGGTGGCAACAACGATCAACAAAACTTCCCCGTTTTGACTGCCGCCAATTTGGTCAGTGGGCCAACGTTGACCGTCAGCGGCAACTTGACGACCATCGCGGGCACCTATCTGGTTGAATTTTTCTCAAGCCCAAGCTGCGATGCGTCGGGTAATGGTGAAGGGGCAACCTATCTAGGCTCTACATCGGTGGTGGTTGCCAGTACAGGAGTAGCCCAACCGTTTACTGCAACAGGCCTGCCGAGTGTGTCGCTAGGAAGCGCTATCACGACAACCGCGACGAGTAATAATGGTGGCGCAGGTGGTGAAACGTCCGAGTTTTCGGGATGTGCAACTGTCACGAGTGCGCTGCCAACTGTAAGTATCAATGACCCCGGAAGTGTGGTTGAAGGCACGGGTGGCGCTCCACCTACCATTACCTATACGGTTACGCTTTCGGCGGCGAGTGGCTCAACCGTGCAAGTGCCCTTTACAATGGGGGGTAGTGCATCGGGTGGCGGTGTGGACTATGATGTTGTCACCGGCTCACCGTTGTCCTTCAGCCCCGGCATAACCGTCCAAAATATAGTGGTGAATGTCAACCCGGATGCACTTGACGAAAATGATGAAACGGTTGTGGTGACACTTGGCCCTCCATCTGGAGCCAACCTTGATCCGGACCCGGCCAACACGATTGGCGACGCAACAATTACCGATGATGACAATCCGCCCATCGTAAGTATTGACGATGTAGCGATCACAGAAGGCACAGGCGGTGGTGGCCCAACTTTGACCTTTACCGTGACGCTTTCTGCGGCAAGTGGTTTGAATATCACAGTGCCATTCACCCCATCAGATGGAAGCGCGACGGCAGCCGACTATACAGTGACAACCGGTGGCCCTCTCAGTTTTCTGTCTGGTGATACTTCGGAGACGATCAACGTCACTATTACACCGGATGCGTTAGATGAACTTGACGAGACGTTTAACATCCAATTGGGTGCGCCGACGAATGCGACGCTCGATCCCGTTCCGGCCAATACGTTGGGTGTGGGTACGATCAATGATGACGATGATCCGCCGACAGTCAGCATTAATGATGTGACGGTGGCAGAAGATGCGGGTACACTGAGCTTTACAGTGACGCTTTCCGCAGCAAGTGGTCAGACAGTGACAGTACCATTCACCTCAGCGGCAGGGACAGCAGCTACCCCAGCGGATTACACGGTGACGACGGTCAGTCCCTTGACTTTCAATCCGGGCGTCACAACCCAAAGTGTTGTGGTCAACATTGTGAATGATGCGCTGGATGAGGACGATGAAACCTTTACGGTGACATTGGGTGCGCCGACGAACGCGACCCTTGACCCGACGCCGGGGAATGAAATCGGCACAGGTACGATTACCGATAATGACACCCCACCAACCGTCAATATTAATGATGTGACCGTAGCGGAAGATGTGGGCACACTGACTTTCACCGTGACGCTCTCAGCGGCAAGTGGTCGGACGGTGACAGTGCCGTTCACCTCAGCGGCAGGGACAGCCGCCACCCCAGCGGATTACAGCGTCACGACGGGTAGCCCCTTGACGTTTAATGCGGGTGTGACGACCCAGAGCGTCGTGGTCAACATCGTGGATGATGCGCTGGATGAAGACAATGAAGATTTCACAGTAACGCTGCAAGCCCCGACGAACGCGACCCTTGACCCGACGCCGGGGAATGAAATCGGCACAGGTACGATTACCGATAATGACACCCCACCAACCGTTAGTATTAATGATGTGACGGTAGCGGAAAACGCGGGTACGCTGACCTTTACGGTGACACTCTCCGCCGTGAGTGGTCGGACGGTGACAGTGCCGTTTACTTCAGCCGCAGGGACAGCCGCCACCCCAGCCGACTATACGGTTGCGACGAGCAGCCCCTTGACCTTTAATGCTGGGGTGACAACGCAAAACATCACGGTCAATTTGGTGAATGATACGATTGATGAGCCAAATGAAGATTTCACCGTGACCTTGCAGGCCCCGACGAATGCTGATCTTGACCCGGTGGTTGCCGAAACGATTGGGGTGGGTACGATCAATGATGACGATAACCCGCCGACCATCAGTATCAATGATGTGGCGCTCGTCGAAGGTTCAGGTGGTGGCACCACCGTGATGAACTTCACGGTCACGTTGTCATCCGCGAGTGCCTTTACGGTGACTGCTCCGTTTATAGTAGCAGACGGGACAGCAGTTTCACCTGCTGACTACACAGTTTCGACCATCAGCCCCTTGACCATCAATCCAGGTGTAACATCGCTGCAAGTACAGGCGCTCATTGTGCGGGACGATACTGACGAATCCAATGAGACCTTTACCATCACGCTTGATACTCCGACGAATGCGACGCTTGATGCCGATCCCAACGCCATTGTGGGGGTTGGAACCATTCTCGACGATGATAACGCCCCGGTGGTGAGTATTGACGATGTGGCGCAAACGGAAGGCACGGGTGGGACAACGACACTGACCTATACGGTGTCTTTGACGAACCCCAGTAGTCAAAGCGTTACGGTATCGTTCACTTCGGCGAACGGGACGGCGACGACCCCAGCGGATTACACGGTCACGACGACTTCACCCCTGACTTTCAATCCCGGTGTCACCACCCAAACTATCGCGGCGGACATCGTGACGGATGCGCTGGATGAAAACAACGAGACTTTCACCGTGACACTGACCGGAGCGTCGAATGCAACACTTGACCCCGATCTGCCTGATACGATTGGCGTAGGCACAATCAATGATGATGATGCCACCCCGACGGTCAGTATCAATGATGTGTCCGTGACAGAGGGGACAGGTGGAACGACAACCCTGACCTTCACAGTGACACTATCATCTGTCAGCGGTTTGAATGTTTCCGTGCCCTTCACTTCGGCCAATGGTACGGCCACAGGTGTGGATTACAGCGTCACCACGACTTCGCCCGTTAGCATCCCAGCCGGCTCTACCACCCAAACTATTGCGGTGGACATCGTGACCGATACGTTGGATGAGCCGAACGAAGATTTCACCGTGACGTTGCAAACTCCAACGAATGCCGATCTTGATCCGGTGGTTGCCGATACGATTGGTGTGGGCACGATCAATGACGATGATGCCGCGCCAACCGTTAGTATCAACGATGTGGCCGTGATCGAAGGTACAGGTCTGGGTACAACGACCTTGACCTATACCGTAACACTGTCGGCAGCGAGTGGCTTCACGGTTACTGTGCCGTTCACCGCAGCCGATGTGAGCGCGACTAGCCCAGCCGACTACACTGTGACGACAATTTCGCCCCTGACCTTTAATCCGGGTGTGACCACCCAGAATATCCTAGTGGACATTGTGCATGACGCGGCGGATGAACCGAATGAAACCTTTGAGGTGATATTGGGTGCGCCGACCAACGCGACGCTTGATCCGGTGGTTGCCAATACGATTGGTGTCGGAACCATCAACAACGACGATGGCCCGCCCTTAGTCAGCATTACTGATGTGACTGTCAATGAAGCTGTGGGCACATTGACCTTCACCGTTTCCCTTTCGGCTTCGAGTGGTCAGCTGATTACCGTGCCCTTCACCTCAGCGGATGGTACAGCGACAACCCCTGCCGATTACAGTGTAGTGACGACCAGCCCATTGACCTTCACGCCGGGTGATACCAGCGAAACCATCACGGTCAACATCGTGAATGACACCCTCGATGAAGACGATGAAACTTTCACGGTGACACTGCAAGCGCCGACGAATGCGGTGCTCGATCCGACACCGGGCAATGAAATCGGTACGGGTACAATCACTGATAACGATGCCTCACCAACAGTGAATATTGACGATGTGACCGCCAATGAAAGCGCTGGGACGCTGACCTTTACGGTCACGATCTCTGCTGTCAGTGGACGGACTGTGACCGTACCGTTTGTTCCTGCAAATGGCACCGCGACAACCCCTGCGGATTACGGTGTTGCGACTGTTTCGCCACTGACCTTCACGGCGGGGACAACCACCCAAAGCATCACGGTCAATATCGTGAATGACACACTCGACGAAGACGACGAAACCTTCACGGTAACGTTGCAGACCCCAACGAATGCCGACCTTGACCCGACACCGGGCAATGAAATCGGCACAGGTACAATCACGGACAATGACACGCCGCCAACGGTAAGCATTGATGATGTGACTGCTAACGAGTCTGCTGGAACCTTGACCTTTACGGCAACACTCTCAACGGCGAGTGGTCGTACTGTGACGGTGCCATTTACCTCGGCAACAGGAACCGCGACGACCCCGGCGGACTACAGTGTGGCGACGGTATCGCCGCTGACATTTACGGCGGGGACAACCACCCAAACTATCACAGTCAATATCGTGAACGATACGCTGGACGAAAATAGCGAAGATTTCACGGTGACGCTGCAAACACCCACCAATGCGACGCTTGACCCGGTGGTTGCCAATACGATTGGCGTTGGCACAATTACCGACAACGATAGTCCGCCTACTGTCAGCATTGACGATGTGGCGGTGAATGAAAACGCGGGCACCTTGACCTTCACGGTCTCTCTATCCACCGCCAGCGGTCTGACAGTGACTGCACCGTTCACCTCAGCAGGAGGCACAGCCGCCCCAATCGCCGACTATGCGGTTGCTACCGTCAGCCCCTTGACGTTCACGCCGGGGGACACCAGTGAAACGATCACAGTCAACATTGTGAATGACACGCTGGATGAGGCCGACGAAGACTTTACGGTGACATTGCAGACGCCCACCAACGCGACGCTTGACCCGGTGGTTGCCAACACGATTGGTGTTGGGACGATCAATGATGATGATGCGCCGCCAACAGTCAGTATTGACGACGTGAGTGCCAATGAAAGCGCCGGAACCCTGACCTTTACCGTCACACTGTCGGCGATGAGTGGTCAAACCATCACCGTGCCGTTCATTTCAGCGAATGGCACCGCGACCAGCCCTGCTGATTTCAGCGTTGCGACCATTTCGCCTCTGACTTTCAATACTGGTGTGACGACTCAAAGTGTGACGGTCAATCTCGTGGATGATGCGAGCGACGAACCTGCTGAAGATTTCACAGTGACGCTGCAAACGCCGACGAATGCGACACTTGACCCGGCGGTTGCCAACACGATTGGCGTTGGGACGATTACCGACAACGATAATCCGCCAACGGTCAGTATCAATGACGTAGCAGTCACCGAAGGTACAGGTGCTGGTACAACGACCTTGACCTATACTGTAACTCTTTCGGCGGCAAGTGCCTTTACCGTCACCGTGCCGTTCACCTCAGCCGATGTGAGCGCGACCAGTCCAGCCGACTACAGCGTGACGACAGTTTCTCCGCTGACCTTTAATCCGGGCGTGACAACCCAAAACATCCTAGTGGACATCGTGCGCGATGCGACGGATGAACCAAACGAAACCTTCGAGGTGACGTTGGGTGCGCCGACGAACGCGACACTTGACCCAGTAGTTGCCAATACGATTGGTGTCGGAACTATCAACAACGACGATGGCCCGCCACTGGTGAGCATTAATGATGTAACGGTCAATGAAAACGCGGGTACCCTAACCTTCACCGTTTCGCTGTCTGCTGTTAGTGGTTTGCCAGTGTCAGTACCGTTTACTTCGGCGGCAGGCACAGCGACGACCCCTGCCGACTATGCAGTTGCCACCGTCAGCCCGTTGACCTTCGCGTCCGGTGACACGAGCGAAACCATCACGGTGAATATCGTGAATGATACGCTGGATGAAAACAACGAAACGTTCACGGTGACGCTAGGTACACCGACGAACGCCCAGCTTGATCCGACCCCCGGTAACGAAATCGGGACAGGCACGATCAATGACGACGACAACCCACCGTCAGTGAGTATTGATGATGTGGCGGTGACCGAAGGTACAGGCGCAGGCACAACGACCCTGACCTATACTGTGACCCTCTCGACAGCAAGCGGTTTGACCGTGACAGTGCCCTTCACCTCCGCCAATGGGACGGCGACTGGCGCGGATTACGGCGTCACGACGGTAAGTCCATTGACCTTTAATCCGGGGGTAACGAGCCAAACGATTGCGGTCAATATCGTGCGCGACGCACTAGACGAAAATAACGAAGACTTCACGGTGACGTTGGGTGCGCCGACCAACGCGACACTTGACTCAGTGGTTGCCAATACGATTGGTGTGGGTACGATCAACGATGACGATAACCCACCAACGGTCAGTATTGACGATGTGGCCGTCACCGAAGGCACAGGCGCTGGTACGACCACCTTGACCTTCACAGCCACACTTTCCGCGCCAAGCGGCCTAACGATCACCGTACCGTTTACCTCAGCCGATGGGACAGCGACGGTGGCGGATTACAGTGTGACGACAGTAAGTCCCTTGACGTTCAATGCGGGCGTGACGAGCCAAACGATTGCGGTCAATATCGTGCGTGACGCGACGGATGAGCCAAATGAAACCTTTACGGTGACATTGGGTGCGCCGACCAACGCCACGCTTGATCCAATCCCCGCCAATACGATTGGTGTGGGTACGATCAATGACGACGACAGCGCCCCAACGGTCAGCATTGACGATGTGGCGGTCACCGAGGGTACAGGCGGAACCACGACCTTGACCTTTACCGTGACGCTATCGGCAGCGAGTGGCCTAGCGGTGACTGTACCGTTCACCTCGGCCAATGGTACGGCGACAGGCGCGGATTACAGTGTCACGACGGTCAGCCCATTGACCTTCAATGTGGGGGTGACGACGCAAACCATCGCGGTCAACATCGTCACAGACAACGTTGATGAGCCAAATGAAACCTTTACGGTGACATTGGGTGCGCCAACCAACGCTACAGTTGACCCGACGCCGGGTGCTGGTGTGGGGATTGGCACGATCAATGACGACGACAATGCCCCAGTCGTGAGCATCAATGATGTCACTGTTACTGAAGGCACGGGCGGCACCAATACGCTGACCTTCACGGTAGCCTTGAGCAATCCGAGCGGCTTTACAGTAAGCGTACCGTTCACCTCAGCCAATGGCACAGCGACGGCGGGTGATTACAGTGTGACCACTGCCTCACCGCTGACCTTTAACGCGGGGGTGACGTCGCAATCTATCAGCGTCAATATCGTCACTGATGCGATTGACGAAAATAACGAAGATTTCACGGTGACATTGGGTGCGCCGACGAACGCGACACTTGATCCAACGCCTGCCAATACGATTGGTGTGGGTACGATCAACGACGATGATGCCCCACCAACCGTCAGTATTGACGATGTGGCTGTCACCGAAGGCACGGGCGTTGGTACAACCAACCTGACCTTTACCGTAACACTCTCCGCCGCCAGCGACTTCCCGATCACCGTGCCATTTACGGTAGCGGGCATCACAGCAGCGACCCCGGCGGACTTCGCCGTGACAACCGCCAGCCCCTTGAGCTTCACGGCTGGCACGACCACCCGCACGATTGTGGTCAGTGTTGTGCGTGACGCGATTGACGAAAACAATGAAACCCTTCAAGTGACATTGGGTGCGCCGACGAACGCGACACTTGATCCAACGCCTGCCAATACGATTGGTGTGGGCACGATCAATGATGACGACAGCGTGGGCGTCACCGTTACTATCACGGGTGCAAATACCACAGTAGTGGAATCGCCCGCCCCAAGCGCGGCTCAACGCGATACCTTTGACGTTCGCCTTGCCTCTCAACCGAGCGCCAATGTAACTATTACGTTGTCGGTCAGTGATGGACAGACTTTGATTGGTCGCGTGGGTGGCCCATATGGCACCAGTCTCAATCTGACCTTCGTGCCCAGTGGTACACCAACGGCGCCGAATACGGTTTGGGATACCAACCAGACAGTCGAAGTGGTCGCGGTGGATGATGCGGTGGTTGAATCCGCCATCCATAATGGCGCGATTAACTTCGCGGTGCAAGCGGGTAGTGCGGCAGAATATGTCGGCCTGAGCATCCCATCGCTAACAGTTCGTATCCAAGACAATGATGGCCCAGAAGCCCTTGCGATCTTTAATCCACAGACCGGCCAAGCGAGCTTGCTGAACACGCTACAAGACTTGCCCGCGCCGAGCGCCTATAACACCTTTGCTACGGGTGCTCCAATTGCGGGTCAATGGGTCATGGGTGACTGGGATGGCGACGGTCAAAAGACACCCGGTGTTTATGGTAATGGTGTGTTTGCCTATACCAACACGGTTGGCCCAGTGCCACCAGCGTCGTGGATCGGTATCTGGTTCGGATTGCCCGGCCCAGCAGTACCGGGTCGCTTTGATGCAGGTGTTGGTCATGACTGCATCGGGGTCATTGACAGCGGCAACTTCCCGCCATGGGGCACTGCCTATGTCCTATACTTCGCCTGTAACTTGACCAGCGGCCCAACGCCACCCTTGAGTTTCCAATGGCTGAGTGTGGTGCTGCCGGATAATCAGGGCTTCACGGGTACGGCTCAATTCACCGCTGGTGACTGGGACGGTAATGGTACAGACTCCATCGCCGTGCGCCGCAGCGAATTCATCGCCTACACCAACGTGCCGCCTGCGCCGAATGCACCGAGTTTGCCCTTCAGTCTAGCCGCGTTCAACCTTGCTCAGTACATTGGTGATCCAAGACCATTAGCTGGCGATGTGTTGGCAGGCCAATATGGGAATATGGTCTCTGGTGACTGGGATAGCAATGGCGTGGACAGCTTCGGCCTCTACTATCCAGCTGGCTACTTCTACTATCGCAATGACCTGCTGTGGAACTCCGGCCTGTATACGCTCCAACGGGTTGCCCAACCGATTGGTACAACGACTACTGCTACCAGTTGGCGGGCGGGCGTGTCAGGCGGATCTGGTGCGGCTCAAGCTCAGGGTGAACCTGTTGAAACGCCAACCCCATCTGCACCGACCACGCGCCGTGTCTCGACGGTCATTGAGTCGGATGACCCACAGGTTGCCCGTGATGGCAAATGGTCAGTACAGTCCGCCGCCGCCGCCAGTGGTAATCGCTATGTCTACAGCAGTGGCAGCACGGACGATGTCCTGACGCTCGAATTTGTTGGTACCTCACTTGAGGTGATCTATGTCGAAAGCCGTGTGACCGGGACGTTCACCATCATGGTTGATAACGTGGCAGTGCGTACCGTCGTCACCACTGGGGATGTCACTGAATTTAACAGTCGTACTTTGATCAACTACCTGTCCGATGGACAGCATACCTTACAAATTGTCCCGATTAGCGGAACCGTCGCCATAGACGCCTTCGTGGTCACGCAGGAGACTACGGAATAACGGCAACGCTGATCGCCTTATCGTCAACAAACCCCTAGTGTTCAGAGTGTATTGGGAAGCCGGTACACTCTGATTTTTTGTCCGGATGTGGCCCGTCCAATCGCGTGCAACATTATAGAACTCAGATTACAATGAGGGTGTGCCGAGTTTTTACTGAAAGGAACACAAAGCAATGACCGATAGTCCTGAACTCAAATCTCCTGCCAGTGACGCGCTTTTGATCCCTGTGACGTTTGAGGGGGTGATCCTTTATCGTGACCCGGCAACTGGCGGACATTGGCTGCCGCATGGTCAGCTTCAGGAATTGGCGGAGGAACAGCTTGACCATGAACTGCCGCCGCTGATGGAAGTAGACGAAACGACCATGCACCACAGCGGACGTTTTTGCCCAGAAGATGGCCTTGAACTGATTGAGTATATTTTTGCCGCCAGCGATATTCGCGTGGAACAATGTCTGTCCTGTCATGGGGTTTGGTTGGATACAGGCGAACTCAAAAAACTCATGACCTACGTCCATCAGCATCCCTATGAAGAAATTGCCGAGGCCTTGTCGGTGGCGGAAGAGGCTGATGACGAGGATGGGGACTTGCCACTCACGACTCGGGTTTTGGCGTTTTTATATCGGTTGACCGAGCGACCACCTTATGTATGAGGGGTAGGGGGATAATGCCTAAAAAACCAGTCCGTTTAGAAGAGAGCACACTTGCCCTCATTGCCCATGATGGCAAAAAAGCTGATATGGTGGCTTTTGCAATTGATCACCGTGAGACCCTGCAAAAATGCACTATTGTAGCGACGGGCACTACCGGGACTTTGCTGCAAGACAAAGTGGGGCTGACCGTGCAGCGGATGTTATCTGGCCCAATTGGGGGGGATGCCCAAATTGCTGCGCAGGTAGTTGAAGGGAATATCCGCGCCGTATTTTTCTTTGTAGACCCCCTTGGCTATCATCCTCATGACCCGGATATTCAAATGCTGCTGCGGGTGTGTAATGTGCATAATGTCCCGTTGGCCTCGAATCCGGCAACTGCATCGTGCATCATCGCTGCGCTGGAAGAAGCAGATGAGACACCCTAGAGGCTTGACTTGCGGCAGGCTGTAATCGCTCATAAAATCCGATTGTCTTATGAATGATGGGAGAAAATTGCCATGCCGACGCGGACACTCACAATTTTGCTGGCGGATTTAGTGGGTTCGACTCAACAAGTAGCCCAAGTCAACACCGTTCGCGCTGCCGAATTTTTGGAGGATGCCACCCATCCTATCAGGATCGCTGTCGAAGAAAATGCGGGTCGGGTGGTCAAATTTACGGGTGATGGCTTTTTTGCCGTTTTTGAAAGCGCACGTGAAGCCTTATTGTGTGCGGATAAAGTGCGGGATCATTATATCCGTCAGCGCTATACCCCCAGTGGTTTTGCAATTGATGGGGTGCGTGTGGTCGTCAATACTGCCGATGTCATGCTGGAAGAGGATGACATTTTAGGGGACGGGGTGGTAGTCTGTGCGCGGCTTGAAAAAAGCGTCCCGACGAATCAAGTATGGTTGACAGCAGCTACCCGTGAAGTGGTGGGGGCCAGCGATTTTGTGTTTCATCCGGTTGGGGATATTCAATTACGTGGACGCCCACAGCCGATCAAGGTTTTTGCCCTCGAAAATACCGAGCAGAGCTACATTGAGTATGGCACAGTGCTGCTGGTGACGGATTTACATCAATATATCCAAGCTGGCGAGACCATGCCGCCGTTGGAATTAAATGATTGGCTGCTGACATGGGCCAATTTACACCGCGAGGCGATACGCGGTCTGCGGGGGCAAGTACGCCAATTTGTAGCGGATATGGCGCTTATTACCTTTAGTGACGCAGACGATGCAGTTCAAGCTCTCCTCAATCTCCATTCACTGATTACTATCCATAATCGCCAACACCCCCAATTACCCGATTATCATTTTAAGGCGGCGGTTGCGTCCGGTGACATCATTCTTTCACCAACCGGGGTAGTGGGTCGCTTAGTCAATCAAACATTCGAATTGCTCAACCTGACGCCACGCCAGAGTATTTCTATTGATGCCGCCACTCAAAGACGCCTGCAAGCCTATGCTGAACGCTTGACGACCACCAAATTAACCGCCCGCAATGGAAATCCTGTCGAATGTTATCGGCTTGAATTGCCAGAGCAGGTGGAAGCAAAGGAATAAGGAACGCTTTTTTTCACACAGGTGTAATTTACATAACCGTATCAAATACTTGTGGGAGAATTAGCATGATGCGTTTATTGCTCGCGTTTTTTGTTGTGGTCGCCTTTAGCCATTCTTTGGCTGCTCACGCCTATTCTATTCCATCCGGGAAACAAAGCGAAAATTTCAAGGGATCGGTGGGAGTCGTTGTGCCTACTCATTCTATGAGCGTTGCTCGCTCCGCACATACCTCGACCTTGTTGCCCAATGGTCAAGTGCTGGTTGCTGGGGGTATGGTGCGTGAGGGGGATATTCTCGATAGCGCGGAAATATTTGATCCCGCGACGGATACTTTCACAATCACTGGGACATTGAATCAAGCACGGGTCGGACACGCGGCCATATTATTGGAGGACGGGCGTGTTCTGATTGTGGGAGGTTTTGTGGGGCGTAATGAAACCGCCAGTGCCGAAATATATGACTCACAACAAGGTGAGTTTGAGGCGATAGGTGAAATGATGACCCTGCGTGGTGGTTTTACCGCAACCTTGCTGCTGGATGGGCGGGTGTTGATCGCGGGTGGTGCGTCCGATGGTGAACTGACGACGGCAGAAATATTCGACCCCGTGACGAATACCTTTACTGCGACGGGTCATTTGATTGAAGCCCGCGCCGCCCATACTGCAACCCTACTGCTAGATGGACGGGTACTCATCACCGGTGGGATTCGGGATAACCAAGTTTTGGCGACGGCGGAGATTTTTGATCCAATCACCAGTACATTTAGGGCGGCTGGCACTATGAATAGTCAGCGGCGAACCCATGCGGCGGTCTTATTAGCCGATGGTGAGGTACTGATTTTGGGAGGCTCTACTGAAGAAGATTGGAATACTCGCTTGAATAGCGTGGAAATCTACAATCCCCAGCAAGACACATTTGCCTACTATCCTGCCTCAATGCGTCAAGAACGCTTTAAACTGGGAAGTTCAGTGACCACCTTGAATAATGGACAGGTCTTGATTGTTGGCGGGGACACGACTGTCGAAGTCTTTGATTTTCAGGCAGAGGAGTTTCAAGATGTGGAGGGCGAAGTGGATGCTGATCGCTTTACCAGTACGGCTACGTTACTTAATGATGGACGGGTGTTGATCGCTGGTGGCTATGATTATGATATACGTGCCACCGACCAAGCATGGTTATATATCCCGTGAATTGACTTCGACTATAAAACCTCGAAGCAGGCATATTGGTCTTGTCCTGTTCGCGTGCTACAATAGTGGCGCTTTTCACGAGCGTACACCCTGACATTACTTGGAAGGACATGCGATGCCTGCTTTGCTGCGAATTCGGACGCTGACTGCTGCGGCACTGATTGTAATTGGACTTTTTTTGGTAGCCTGCGGAACAGTCGCCGAAGAACCCCGACCTACCTTTGAACCCACCCAGCCATTTGTACGAGCCGACCGCGCGGGCGAAGATGTGCAAGTGGTCGCGGTTGAACCTACCCATACGCCCATTCCGCCAACTGCCACCCCGATTCCACCCACACCAACGCCTGAAGTTGAAGAAACTGAAGTGGCAACAGAAGAACCAACCGCCGAAGTTGCCGAGGCTGGTGTCACCGAAGAACTTCCGGGTGATCCGGAAATTGGGAAGCTACTCTTTGAAAATGTCACTAGTCCTAGCACCTCCCAAAATTGCGCGACGGCTTGCCATAATGTCAATGAACCACTTCCGGGAACCGGGCCATATCTCTATGGAATAGGGACGGTAGCAGGCAGCCGAATTCCGGGCATAAGTGCTCAAGATTATCTTTTCCAGTCCATTATGCAACCGAGTGCCTTTCTTGCACCTCCCCAAACTGAGCAGCCGTGGCCGGATAACCTAATGCCGCATGACTGGGGGCAGGTACTCACCGAACAGGATGTCTGGCATATTGTGGCTTATCTTATGACCTTAACCCAAGCGCCTCCGGAATAGAAGTGAATTGGGCATCGCCAAAAAAACTCTTGAGTTTCATAACGCCGACTGTTATACTGATACATACGTTATGAAACATCGGGCCTATAGCTCAATGGCAGAGCAGGTGCCTTTTAAGCACTTGGTTGGGGGTTCGAATCCCTCTAGGCTCAACAACTAGGTTATTAGATGAACCAGCCATCCCCAAAAATTGGCTGGTTTTTTATTTGCCTACCTCCAATTATCGGCCTGACTTTGTTGTGCCAATTCATTAAATCAGATATAGTCTATTTACTTTTTTCACAATTTTTCGACAATTTTAATGAAAATAGAAAAGTTTCTGTAAATATAGTTATTTCAGATGAAACGCGCCAAAGAACAGACCCTGAATCATTTAAGTAGGGTCGTCGAACTGAAATTATCTAGTTTCTGCCTTTCCGATTGAGAAGGGGGTCAACTATGGACTTCGGGGGGTGGTCAAATACGGAACTGGAGCAGCGGTGTAGAGAGGAAACCAGCAACTATCTTAAACATGTGACGCATGACGAACGATACTGCTTTGAACTCTTTCGGCGGGCATTAGAAAAAAAAGACCAAGACGCCTTTACCGCTATATACAAGACCTACGAACCCTTAGTACGGAAATGGGTCAGATCACATCAGTTGCGCGACCAAGTGGGCGAAACTGATCTCTTTTTTGTGAGTGGTTCCTTTACTAATTTTTGGAAATCCTTCAATAACCCCGACTATCCCGATAAATTCAAAAATTTTTCGCGGGTAGCTGCTTTGCTCAATTACCTCAACAGTTGCGTTTATTCGTGCATCACGGAATATTGGAAATCCAATTATCTGGAGGAACAGCTCGTTTCTTTAGAAGATGAACTCGATAGGATTCGTCCAATGAAGCTGCATCTGGATGGTGCTATCAATTCACAGCAACTATGGGACTATATCACCCAACTATTGCCCAATGAGCAACTGAGAGACCTAGCACAGGCGGTATTTATCTTGGAGTACAAACCAGCGGACATTGCAAAAATGGGTGGTTGGAAAGATGCGCGGGAGGTTTCGATAGCCCTGCAACGCATTAAGCGTATTTTGCGGCGTGATGCAACTCTACGCCAACTCCTTGAGGCCAATTTGTCTGATTCCTCTGACAACATTTAACGTGAAAGTTCGCTTATCTAAAATGATCGTGTGATAAAACGGACGCCTATGCAATTTAATCTTTATATACAGGTGTGTGAAGAGGATAAGGTGTAGTATGGAGTGCAGTCTCCCACCCCAACTAACGAATAACGAAATTGATGATGTCCTAGACGGGATAGCCGACTCGTCGGTATATGCACATTTGGAACAGTGTCCATTTTGTCGTCAGCGGCTTGAACATGAACGTCATTTGGATGTGAAACTGGAATCTGTGTTAATCCCTATGTTTTTGCAGCAAACTCATCCCTCGGCCCAGATTTTACAAGATTATCATTTCAACTTACTCAAAAAATCAGAGCGGGATACGGTTTTTCAACATGTGCAACTATGCTCCGATTGTCAGCACTATTTAGCAGAGTTGCGAACTTATTTGGAATCATCCTCCGCTATCACGACAAAGCCCGAAATACGACAAGATATGCCACGCAAGCCACTAAAAGAATTGATCGCTCAATTGGCCTCGCCGGGACAAGGCGCTCAGTTATCCTATCGCGGGTCTCGCGGGCCTCTTATGTTTGAGGCGGACGGCGTTTATGTCTTTTTGGATGTCCAACCCGGTGTGCCTCCAATTTTAGTAGGTCAGATTGTTGCCGAACTTCCAAAGGTATGGATTGGCGGATTAGTGGAGTTACGACAGGCAGGGGAATTACAAGGCACCACGACAGTCAGCGACATGGGGACTTTTGAGTGTCCAATGCCCCAGACGACTGCTATTGATTTGCGTGTTACGACAGGTGGCGGGAACAGTATTGTCGTAAAGGGGGTCGTTCTTTCGGAGTAACCCACTATGCAGCAAGCCAATTTGGAAGAACTAATTTACTTATTACTAGAGGGGAAGTTAATACTTGCTGATCTCACGTTGTCTCCTGATGAATGCCACCGCTTAGTCCTTAACATCAAATCCCAAGCGAATCATTATTGGTCTATTGATCCTCGGGAGTCGGTGCGTCGCGCGGAACTTATTATTGACATTGGAACATTGCATGACAATGTTTGGCAAACTGCGTTAGGGAAGATGGCACTTGGCGATGCGCTAAAGTTCCTCGGTGACAACGAAAAGGCATGGGAATATTTTCAGGAAGCGGCCCGCTTATTTTTGAGCATTGACGATAAGGTGGGTTGGGCGAGAACACGGATTGGCCCGCTGTTTATTTGCATCGAACTCAATATCGCAGACGAAATTTTGACTGAAGCAGTCGAAGCCGCTGAGATTTTGAAGCAACACCAACAATGGGAATTATTGCTCAATCTAGAAATGAATCGTGGCATGGTGTATCAGGATTTGCGAAATTGCCAAGCCGCACTCGACTGCTTCGATTCTGCCCTTCGGTTAGCCGAATCACTGGGCGAGAATGGCGAACAATATCTGGGTCGGATGAACAATAATCTCGGCTACACCCATTTTATTATGGGGAATTTACAGCTTGCCCTTGAATATTTAGAACAAGCCAAAACGATTTGTACACGCCGCCAAGAAGTCCAATGGTTAAGCCAGATTGAATTGAATATCGCCAGCGTACTTTTGAAACAAGGGCACTATCGCCGCGCTCTACAACTCCTCCATCAAGCCCAACAGCAGGCCCAGACGGATGCCTCGCCACGTAAAATTGAGGCTTATGCCAGTCATCGGATTGTAGAATGTTATTTGGCATTGAACCGCTTTCCAGAAGCACGCGAACTAGCTCTGAAGGTCATTGAAGAATATGAAGCCTTAAAAGCGCCTTTTTCAAAAGCCGTCTGTCTTTTTAATCTAGCAACTGCCGAGGCCGAACTGGGGCGATTGGAGGCCGCACAATCGGCACTGGAAGCAGCCGAACAGGTTTTTATCGAGATGCAAATGCAGGACTGGTTGCCCAGCATTGGTGTTTGGCGTGCCACCATCGCCCTAAAACAAAATAATCCAACCCTTGCTTATTCTGAGGCCTCGAATGCACTCAATCAATTTTCCGATCATTTCCAAGTAAGTTATGTCAATGCGCTCTTGCGCCAAGGGCAGGCTCTCCACGCTCTGCATGATCTTGCCGGGGCCGCTAAAGTGGCACAGGAAGCACTTCGACGAGCGCTACACAGTCGCTTGGCATTGAGTCGCTACAGTGCCCATTTGTTGCTTGGTCAACTCGCGGAAGCAAAGGCCCAATACCGTCGGGCCTATCGCCACTATTGGGCCGCCTCGACAAGCGTGGAGCGCGTTCAAAAAGGGTTGTCGCTGACACTGCGGACAAGTTTTTTGGATGATAAGGCGGATGCCCTTCGATCATTGATCCGTTTATATTTGCAGGATGGTCAAAATGCCTGTGCCTACGAAACCCTAGAACGGGCCAAATCACAGGCATTTTTCACCTATTTGGGTAGTCGGGATAGCTTACATTGGGGCGATATTGATCCAGATTCTCGCCAGTTCCAAAGCCAATTTGAGCAGCTTCGAGAAGAATATCAGTGGTTGTATCGGGTTGTAAGAGAAGAAATCCCCTCAAACGACAGCCTTACCCCCGAACAAGCCCGGCGTAGATTAGCCGAATGTGAAAAACAACTACTTGCTATTCGAGAGCGGTTGTATCTCCAAAATCCAAATAATCCACATTCCTTTGGTTTAGTCCTGCCGGATGTAGCTACTATTCAACACCAGCTTTCCCAAACCTCCCTGCTGATCGAATACTACAATGACGGACAACATCTGTGGGCATTTGTGTTGGATTCGGCCCATCTTGAAGTGTTTAAGCTGCCTGTTGCGCTCCGTGAAGTCAATCATTGGATTCAACAACTGCAATTTAATATCAACTGTGTCCTTCAAGCAGGTCGTCATGGTTCGGTGGTCAAATTTTTGACCCACCAATTCCGTGACATCAGTTGCCAACTCTATTCGGCATTATTGGAGCCACTCGCTGCGCAAATCGTCGGTAAAAAACGCCTGACCATCGTGCCCTATGGCATTTTACATTACCTCCCATTTCATCTGCTGACCTCGGATGAGGGGTATCTCATCGAACAACATGAGATTGTCGTCCTCCCAGCAGGTGGACTTATTACGCAGCCCAGCCCAGTCCGTCAGCCGGGTGCAGTGGTGGTGGCCCATGCCCAAAATGGCCGCTTACCCCAGACGGTATGTGAGGCGCAAATGGTACATCATCTCCTCGGCGGTCAAATTTATGTGGAGGATCAAGCGACTAGGAGTATGCTACAACAGATGCCTTGCCAAGTCTTGCATATCGCGGCTCATGGTGAATTTCGGATGGACTATCCAGACCTTGCCTATATTGAATTGGCGGATGGGCAGCTTTTTACGGATGATCTATTACAGCATGATTTAAGTTATGAATTGGTGACGTTAAGCGCGTGTGAAACGGGACGAGCGTCAATTACCAGTAGTGATGAACCTATCGGGTTGGGGCGGGGGTGTTTATATGCAGGGGCTGGCGCTTTAATGGTGAGCCTGTGGCGCGTAGAAGATAACAGCGCGTATGGTCAAATGGAAACCGTTTATCAGTTGCTAAAAACCGGTGAGTCTAAGGCATCAGCGATACGCCAAGCGCAATGTACCCAGTTATCCTATGACCCCGATTCGCACCCTGCGTATTGGGGAGCTTTTCAACTAATCGGCAATCCTGATCCTTTTAGCAGTCCGACTCGTTTATCCGAATAGTTTTTAAGTGAGGCAAGCCCTATGGAAGATTTAACAACCGAAACCCGTGCTTTTGCATCCCACCAAATCGTGTATTTGGTTACGCATCCGCCTGATGCCACGCCAAGTGCAGTGGTTGATTTTTTAAAGACCTTTTTGACTTCAAACGAATGCCTTGTTCCCGAAATTGATATTTCATCGGAAAAACCTCCACTTCGGTTTGTGAGCGAGGCGTCTCTATCCCACCGTCTGCCTCCTGTTACTTATATAGCTGCAACGTACCCCAGACTGCCTGATGTCGATCTTTTCAAAGAGGTTCTGAAAATCTATCGTATCCTCGTTCCGTTCAGAGAGCCATCATCTACCGAAAGGTTTTTTCAGCCTGTTCTTAAGACATGGGAGAAGCGTGCGCCGTCTGGATTGCAGACATTTTTGACACGGACTGGTCGGGGTGTCCACCAAATCTATTGGAAACTACGTGGTGTCACGGGCAATCGTAAAGATTACACGCCCCGCGAATTCGAATTACTGGGGGCCTCACCCAATTGGTTAAGCAACGGAGCGCCAAATGAGCCGCCAGCACCGCCAGATTCGGGTACAGGTGGGGGCGGGCCAGCGGGCAATCCAGTTGCAGCGACCCTCAACAACCCATCGGATTATCGGTTTTCTGTTGTGCCTACCGGGGTGACGGGTTTACCCGCCAATTTGATGAAATATTATGAACAAGCCTTTGGGTTCAAATCGAACAACGCCAACGCCAAAAAATCGGTGGCGACTGTCATCAAAACATTTCAACACATGCTGCAAATGATGCTTGAACATCCGCTGCCGAAGGATGCGGTCAAACCCCAAAAAGTACGAGTTGTGATTTTGGACACGGCTCCGCCAACGAAAGACCCCGACCCTCCAGATATTGGAGAAAAGCGGCTGGCTAGGGATGTTCTTCCCATCAGCCTTTCAAAAGCCTATGATGAATTTGGCGCTACCAATCCGCTACTAGAGTCCTTGCTGCGCTCAACGGATACAGCAACAGGACTTGTCGGAGGCCTTCGGCGTGATCCTGCAACGAATGAACCAAAATCCGATATTTTGCGCATCACCTATTTTACCGACCCAATTACAGGTGAGACATTTGACGCGAACCCGACCATTCTACCGGGCTACGAACTTCACCGCGCCTGTGTCCAAGATCAATATTTCCGGCAGTGGAAAATGGATCATGGCCTATTTGCGGCGGGCATTATTCACTCGATTTCGCCGGGAACAGAACTCCATCTTGTCGAAGTCCTCAATGCGTTTGGGTCAGGGACGCTCATGACGTACCTCGCGGGGTTGGATACTGCCCTGAAGGGATTTGACCCTGATAAGGAGAAGTTGGTCATCAATTTGAGTCTGACATTCAGTGTGCCCGCAAATGCTGACCACCCGGACGCATGGCTAAAAGAACTCTATTTGGCCTTAGATCAGGAAGACGAGGAATTACGAGGGTTACTCGATAGTATATTGGTTGATGTTGAGCAATTTCTCACGTATTTGTCTTTGCCCATTACATTGCCGATGACGATTGTAGCCCGTGCGCAGGCCAATCCCAATATCCCGCCCTCCAAGAAAAATATCTTGGACGGGTTGCTCAAACTCTATCATATCCAAGAGCGTATTGCGCGGGTCGTCAATGCGGGTGGGGTGGTAGTGGCCGCAGCGGGAAACGATGGATTAAATGGTCGAAAATCACGCACCCCGGCGCGGATGCCTGCGTCTATGCCAACGGTATTAGGGGTCGCTGCCCTTGATTCCAGCAATAACCAACTGACTGACTATAGTAATCTGGCAGATTATCCCGTTCATGCGGGTGTTGCCGTCTTTGGTGGGGATATAGATTCTGCCAACTCGAAATTTAGCAATGCGAAGACTGGCATCTTGGGTGTCTATACTGGCCCCTATCCCGAGAACCCACCCGACCTAAGCAAAAAAGATTGGCAGAGGCTTGCACCTAACACAACTGGGTGGGCACGGTGGTCGGGTACGTCGTTTGCTGCCCCAATCATTTCAGGCCTTATTGCCGAGATGATGAGTCGGGGTTGGTCTGGTGAGGAAGCCCTAACGATCTTGCGTATCGCCTTCCCGGAGCAGTATGCACACGAGCATGTGATACGACTAAAGCAGGGGTAGTGGGATTTTTTCAAAGTTTTGCAGCAAGAGCAAAAAAGGGTCATTGGTGGCCCTTTGTTTTTTGATAGGTATGAGAAGTAGCCCTTCAATAAATTCTGAGGATATTCGATAGTTGGTAATTTGCAGAAGCGCCTACCTGCAAAACCCAAACAGTCGCCCCTCTAAAGACACATCAAATCCTCCCCTTGCAAGTGACACTGCCCGTCGTTGAATTATGGGGATGAACCATACACCAGTCGAAGGCCATAACCATAAAGATGCGCTTGGCACGCCATCGGCCATACTGCTTTGGGTACATTTCACTCACTTGTTTTCCCCAAAATCCCTGACAATCTCATTTTTTAACTTGCATTAAAAGATAGTTTCAGATAGATTTATATAACTTTGCATAGATTTTAATACACCTTTTTCAAGGATGAATTTAGGAACATGGGTGCCCCCGGATCAAGACCAAATCATCGTCCAAATCATCAGTCGAGTGGTCAACCTGAAGATCGAGGCCGACAACTTTCACGTCGCCAGTATGTGCGATTTGCATTTTATAGAGTGGATCCTCTTTGGCGTAGGTTGGAAACCAGTGAACAAGCACTCCAAAAGCAAGAATTAGCCGATGTTATCCGTGCTTTTAATCGGCGGATGCTGCTCCGGCCCTATAGCCTGATGGGGACACGATCTGACGCCGAACTGCTGCTTTGGCAAATCGCCGAAAATCCACTGCCCTTTCGAGAACTCGCTACGGCGATTGCCAGTACGCGAATGGGGGGCTATTTGAATATGGTCTACTCCTATTTTTCGCAAACCAAACGCTCCATCTATGAAATCCGCAGTAGCAGCGATGACACTCATGAAGAACGTTTGGTTATTGACCCATCCGAAGCGAGATATCTTTTTGTCTATCCCTTCATCAAGACACGCGATTGGTATCAGTTGTCGCTCCATGCCCGACAAGGGATTATGGATGAACATATTGAAGTGGGACGCAAATATCCCTCGGTTCGGCTCAACACCACCTATAGCTTTGGACTGGACGATTATGAGTTTATCGTTGCATTTGAAACCGATGAACCCTCCGATTTCCTTGATTTGGTACAGGAACTCCGCGAAACTGAGTCCAGCCGATACACCTTACAAGATACCCCCTTATTCACCTCGATCAATATGCGTCTTGAAGAAGCGTTAGATGCGCTGGGGGGGCCACCCATTGCCCAACCCGTGTCATCGAATGAAATTCACGAGGCATGGACAGAAGTCTGCCCATTGGATGAATTTGCCCCCGGTGAGACCAAGATTGTTTACCTTGAGGGCAAAATGGTGGGGCTGTTCAATGTCGAAGGCACGATTTACGCCATCAATAATCGTTGTACCCATGCACGCGGGCCATTAACCGATGGTGCGGTGAATGCTCACGAATGCAGCGTGGTGTGCCCTTGGCACTATGGCAAATTTGACCTTAGGACGGGTGCGGCACTGGATGGGGTGGTCAGAAAACCTGTCGAGACCTATCAGGTTGAAATCCGGGATGGCATGATTTGGGTTGGTACACCGACTGTCGAAATCGTAGAAGGATAAAGATTCTGATTATGAGCATACATGGCGCACAAACCGTCGGGGCATCCAAATATGACGATGAGGCCCGAAACTACGATGCGGTTCTGGTTTTGTCGTTTGGTGGCCCGGAGGGAATGGAAGATGTAATCCCGTTTCTTCAAAATGTTGCAGAAGGGCGGGCGATTCCCCAACAGCGCTTAGAAGAGGTCGCAGTCCATTATTATGATTTTGGCGGGGTAAGCCCCATTAATCAACAGAACCGCCTCTTGATCGCTGCTTTAGAAAAAGAGCTTAAGCAGCATGGCCCACAACTGCCCATCTACTTTGGCAATCGCAACTGGCATCCCTTTCTCGCCGATACCCTGCGTCAGATGCGCGATGACGGGGTGCAGCGGGCGCTCGTATTTGTTACCTCAGCCTTTAGTTCCTATTCCGGCTGCCGTCAATATCGAGAAGATGTAATGCGGGCCTATGAAGTGGCGGGGACGGATGTGCCTGCTTTTGATAAACTGCGTGTTTTTTATAATCACCCCGGTTTTATTGAGCCAATGGTGGAAAAAACACAGCAGGCCCTTGCTCAATTCCCACCCGAAATACGACCTGATGTGCAATTTGTTTTTACGGCCCACAGTATTCCAGTGGGTATGGCACGCAATAGCCCCTATGTGGCCCAGTTGGAAGAAGCGTGTCGCCTGATAACGGAACGCATCGGCACGAGCAACTATCAATTGGTATATCAAAGTCGAAGTGGCCCGCCGCATATCCCATGGCTAGAGCCGGATATTTGTGATTATCTTCAGCAACTTAAGGGGCAGGGGATTAGCAATGTCCTGATTATTCCGATTGGGTTCATCTCCGACCATATGGAAGTCCTTTTTGATTTAGATACCGAGGCAAAACATGTGGCTACTGAACTGGGTATTCACCTCGTTCGCGCGGAAACGGTTGGCACACATCCGGCGTTTATTCAAATGATCCGCGAGCTTATTTTGGAACGCATGACCGCACGCCCTGAGCGACGCTTTTTGGGGGCGCATGGCCCAAGCCATGACATCTGCCCCATTGACTGCTGCTTAAAAGGGGAGAGTGGTCGGCCTCACGCCTAATCGAATCAATCCATGACATATGACCTGAGTTAGATGACAGAATGTACTGCGAAGATGGTGTTGCTCGAATTATCTTATACGCAGTTTTGCCTAGTTTTGCTTATATTTACATAACTTTGAGGACAGCACCATGACCTATCCGGCACCACGTCTTGTTTTTTGGGAAACCACCGCAGGTTGTAATCTGCGCTGTATCCACTGTCGGCGCGTAACGGTTGCAGATCAACTTACCCCGCAAGATTTAACGACGGCAGATGCTTTTGCCATGATTGATGCTATCGCAGCGGTGGGTAAACCCGTATTTGTTTTGTCAGGCGGTGAGCCACTATTTCGTCCTGACATTTTTGAGATTGCGCGTTATGCGACGGATGCGGGTTTACCAGTGGCATTGGCAACCAACGGCACATTGATTGATGATAG
This sequence comes from Chloroflexota bacterium, assembly GCA_024434115.1. Taxonomy (GTDB): domain Bacteria; phylum Chloroflexota; class Anaerolineae; order Aggregatilineales; family J027; genus CFX10. Next base: position 36,726 of record QMIT01000012.1, on the reverse strand, counting down.
GGTGGCGGAGCGTATCAAGGCGAGTGGTGTCCGCCGAGTCAGCATTTCTTTTGATGGTGCGGACGCTGGAACCCACGATGTTTTTCGGGGGCTACCCGGTTCATTTGAGGCGGCGATTGTGGGATTCAAGGCATTACGAAAAGTAGGGATGCCTGTACAAATTAACACAACGGTGGCTAACCATAACAAGGCGCAATTGGATAGTATGGTGGCGATGGCAAAAGACTTGGATGCGGTGGGCCTGCATCTTTTCTTGCTAGTACCCGTTGGCTGTGGTGTCCAGATTGCCGAAGAGCAGATGATTAATGCCCAAGAATACGAGCGTGTCCTCAACTGGCTCTATGACATTGAACAATCCGAACCGGAGTTGCAATTAAAGGCCACCTGCGCACCCCATTATTTTCGGGTGATGCGTACCCGCCGTGCTGAAGAACGCCGTAATGGGATGCAGCAGGAGCTTCCGGCCAGTTATGACCGACAGGTGCATGGTCATCCACATGGGCAAATGCACGCCGCCACCAAGGGCTGCCTTGCTGGGACGGGTGTGTGTTTTATCTCCCATCGCGGAGAAGTGTTCCCCTGTGGTTACTTGCCTGTTGAGGCTGGAAATATTCATCAACAGGATTTTTCGGAAATTTGGCAGGACAGCCCATTATTTGCCGAATTACGCGACCCCGATGCGCTTGAAGGCAAGTGCGGGATTTGCCAGTTCAAGTCGTTGTGTGCGGGTTGCCGTGCCCGTTCCTATGGGGTAAGTGGCAATTATTTAGCTGAAGAGCCATTCTGCGCGTATCAGCCAGAAACAAGACAGGTTGTACTTTAAAGCCATTTCTATTCAGGAGTGTTTTTGTGACTATCGCTGTCGTCGGACTAAACTACCGAACCACCCCTGTCGAAATACGGGAAAAATTGACCCTCGCCGGTTGTGCATTCCAGATTGCGTTGGAAGACCTAAAAAGCCTTATCCAGTCGCACCCTGCCGACATCCATGAGGGAGTCATTTTATCTACGTGTAACCGATTGGAAATCTATGTAGAGACATCGGCGGTGGATGGGGGAATCAAGCCAATCAAACAATTTATATCGAAACTTCAGAATCTGCCCGATACTGAAATAGACGACTATTTGTATCAACATATTGCGAATGATGCGATTCAACACCTGATGCGAGTAGCCTGTGGTCTCGATTCTATGATTTTGGGTGAAGCACAGGTATTGGGACAGGTAACACAGGCTTTTGAAGATGCCCGCGCCGCAGCCCTAACCGGCCCGATTTTATCCCATCTGTTTGCACAAGCCATTCACACAGGCAAACGGGCACGCACCGAAACCCCGATCAGCCGTTATACCACTTCGGTCAGTCATGCCGGGGCAGTTCTTTTGCTCGAAAAACTTCCCCAGCACAACACATCGAAAATATTAATCATCGGTGCGGGCGAAATGGCCGTGTTGGCGGCACAAGCCCTTAAACGATTCGAAATCAGTGAGATAGCCTTTGTCAATCGCACCTATAACCGTGCTGAGGCATTGGCAAATGATTTTGAGGGCAAGGCCATGACTTGGTATCAGCTTCACGAAGCACTGGCATGGGCCGATGCGGTGGTGTGTGCTACCGGAGCGCCACATACAATTCTCTATCGCTCCGACCTAGAAGGGGTTGCCTCTCAGCGAACAGGCCACCCGCTGGTCATTGTGGATATTGCAGTCCCGCGTGATGTAGAAGAGGGTGTTCGGGAATTACCCTATATCCGGTATTACGATATTGACGATCTGCAATCGGTGGTGGATGCCAATATTGAGTTACGGAAGGCTGCTGTTCCAGAAGTTGAAGCGATTATCCTGCAGGAAATGACCCGTTTCCTCGAATGGTATAGAGGGCGTCAAGTGACCCCGGTGATTAAGAATCTACGGGATTGGGCACAGAACATCGCCGACGAGGAACTGCTGGAAACATTGGGTCGCCTTTCGGATGCCGATGAACGTACTCGGCAAATCGTCAGCCGCATGGCCCATCGCCTTGTGAATCGGCTATTGCATGAACCCACCTCGCGTTTGAAGATGCAGGCAAATGTGGGCAACGGCTATGGTTATGCCCAAGCGGTGCGTGAATTGTTTGCACTGAATGATGGGGAGGCCCATGAATGCCTGTGTGACGAGGGGCACTGTAATTTCGTGGGGACGGTGGAACAGGTGTCTAACCCGTGTAATCTGCAATGTATCTTGCCGTACACAACGGGTCAAACGCAATGAGTACCGTCAAATCACTACGATTCGGGACACGCGGCTCGGATTTAGCGCTGTGGCAGACCCGGCACATCATGAAGCTGTTGCAAGAGGCCGTGCCTGCTTTGCACCTCGAATACGAGATAATCAAAACGCGGGGGGATGCAATTCTCCATACGCCGCTTCCACTGATTGGCGGTAAAGGTGTTTTTACAGCGGAATTGGAATCGGCACTGCATGAAAAACGCATTGATTGTGCTGTCCATAGCCTGAAAGATTTACCCACCGAACAGCCCGACGGATTGGTCGTGGGGGCAATCCCTAAACGCGCGAATCCCGCCGACGTCCTGATCAGCCGCCGAGGGTATTCCCTTGCGACTTTACCGAATGGAGCACGGGTTGGTACCAGCAGCACTCGTCGGGCAGCACAGTTTCGTTACCTTCGGCCCGATCTCAAAACGATTGATATTCGCGGCAATGTAGACACGCGCATCCAAAAAGCATTGGCGGAGGATGGGGATTATGATGCTATTGTATTGGCCTATGCGGGTTTGGAGCGACTAGGGCGTTTGGAGGTGGTCAGCGAAGTGTTGGATTTTGCGGATATGCTGCCAGCGCCCGGTCAAGGTGCGATTGCTGTACAGACGCGCGATGAACCGACGCTTTTGGAGACGCTGCACATTATCCATCATCAAGATACCGCACTCGCCGTTACCGCTGAACGGGCTTTCCTTGCGGGGCTAGGCGGGGGATGTTCTGTGCCTGTTGCCGCCTATGCCCAAATTCAAGAAAACAAACTGGTACTGCGCGGACGAGTCTCTGCCTCCAACGGCAACCAGCAAATTTATGTCGCTTCTACCGCCATAGTGAATAATGAGCAGGCCGCCTACGCGCTGGGCATCACCTTAGCTGAAGAAGCCCTCGCTAAAGGTGCCAAAGCGCTCATGGAGCAACGGCAATGACTAGCGCTTTGGCGGGCAAGCGGATTGTGAATACAAGGGCCGTCCATCAAGCCGAGGCGCTCAACATTCTGCTGCGCCAACATGATGCTATACCGCTGGATTACCCCTGTATCGGCATTACCCCGCCCGATGACCCCTCGTTATTGGATTCCGCAATAATTGACTTGGTGGCGGGGCGTTACGAATGGCTGGTCTTGACAAGTGCTAACACGGTATTCGCCATTGCGGAACGCCTGACTGCGTTGGGGCTGACTCTCAACGGAAGGGATTTTCAGACGGCGGCAATAGGGCCTGCCACTGCGGACGCCATCCTGCAAAATCTGGGCATATCAATCACCGATTTGCCTGACGAATATGTAGCTGAATCGCTGGCGAATCACCTGCCCTTGAAAGTGGGTGAACGAATATTGCTGCCAGAATCGGCGCTGGCCCGTCCGACATTGACCGAAAATTTGGTAGTACGTGGGGCACAAGTAACGGTGGTAACAGCGTATCAAACAGTACATGGCACGGGCGGGGTGAATATTGCCCATCTGTTAACGCAGGGGGGGGTAGATATGCTGACCTTTACCAGTTCGTCTGCCGTTACTTACTTTGTCGAGCGCCTAAAAAACGAAGGTGGGCGATTGGAAACGGCCCAAACCGTGCCCGTCGCCTGCATTGGGCCAAAAACAGCGACCACTGCACAAGCATATGGTTTTTCCCTCGTGGATGTTCCCGACGAACATACCCTACAGGGCCTCGTCGCTATGTTAGAGATTTATTTTGAAGCAACTGAGAGACAATTATGACCCAAACGCAATCTGAGATAACCACAGGGGTTACCCCTGTTATTCGTCCACGTCGCCTGCGTCGAACCCAAGCACTGCGCCGGATGGTGCGGGAAACCAGTTTATCCCCCGATGACTTTATCTACCCGCTGTTCATCCGACATGGGCACGACATTCAACAGCCGATTCGGTCTATGCCCGGACAATTCCAATGGTCAATTGACCGTGTGGTGGGGGAAGTTCGCAGTGCCTACCAGCTTAGCATCCCTGCGGTCATCCTGTTTGGCATCCCCGATGTGAAAGATGCCTGCGGAAGTGAGAATTATGAGCCGAATGGCATTATCCCCAGCGCGATTCGGGCCATTAAAGACGCTGTGCCGGAAATGATGGTCATTTCGGATATGTGTTTTTGCGAATATACCGATCATGGGCATTGTGGGATTATCAACCAACCCGGTGATGTGCATTATCAACCCCATTTACCCGAAGGGTATTTACTCAACGACCCCACACTCGATTTATTGGCACGGGCTTCGATTGTCCATGCCGAAGCAGGGGCGGACATCATTGCGCCGTCGGGGATGATGGATGGCATGGTCGGGGCGATTCGGGCCGGGTTGGATGATACCGGGTTCGACCATGTGGTGATTATGAGTTATGCCGCCAAATATGCCAGCGGTTTTTATGGCCCGTTCCGTGATGCTGCCGAAAGCCCACCCCAATTTGGAGATCGCAGCGAATACCAGATGGACCCGGCCAATCGCCGTGAGGCCCTGAAGGAAGTCGCGCTGGATGTGGCAGAGGGAGCGGATATGCTGATGGTGAAGCCCGCTTTGCCCTATCTCGATATTCTGAGCGCGGTTCGCCAATCCTACGACTTGCCCGTCGCAGCATATCAGGTCAGTGGGGAATATGCGATGATTCACGCGGCGGCGGCCAACGGATGGCTTGACCTGCGGCGCTGTGCATTGGAAACCCTCACCAGCATCAAGCGGGCGGGCGCAGATTTGATCCTCACCTATTTTGCAAAAGAGGCGGCCCAATGGATCACCGAATAGACCCCATGACCGTCAGCACTGTATCAGATGCGCAGCAAGACAGCCGTTTTCTACGAGCCTGTCATCGTCGGCCCGCCGATGCGACCCCGATTTGGCTCATGCGTCAAGCGGGACGGTACATGGCGGAGTATCGCAAACTGCGCGAGAAATATGCCATCCTAGAGATGATTAAAACGCCGGAATTGGCCTGCGAAGTGACGCTTCAGCCTATCAATGCCTTTGATCTGGATGCGGCGATCATTTTCGCCGATATTTTACCACCATTGGAAGGCATGGGCTTGGAATTGGAGTTTGTCAAAGGCGAAGGGCCGATCATCCATAACCCCGTCCGCACTGCCGAGGATATTGAGAATCTGTGTGTGCTGCCCCCTGAAGAAACGCTGCACTTTACGTTGAAGGCCATCACGTTGGCACGGCATGAATTAGACCAGCGCGGCATCCCCCTCATTGGATTCAGCGGCGCACCGTTCACCCTTGCCAGCTATGCGGTAGAAGGCGGAGGCAGTCGCAATCGGATTGCGGTCAAAAATATGATGATGAGCCAACCAGCTTTGTGGCACAGCCTGATGACTAAACTCAGTGAAGTGGCGGGGCATTATCTTTTGGCACAGGCTCGGGCAGGGGCACAAGTCCTTCAACTATTTGATAGCTGGGTGGGGGATCTAAGCCCCTTCGATTATGAACATTACGTCCTGCCGTATAGCCGTCGTGTGTTGGAAATCGCGGGGGCATCCGGTGTACCGATTATCCATTTTGGCACGAACACCAGTGGGATGTTAGACCTCATCCAATCCGCCGGGGGAGATGTCATCGGGGTGGATTGGCGCATTGACCTAGCACGGGCTTGGCAGCAGTTGGGGGATGATGTCGCCATACAGGGCAATCTTGACCCGGTTGCGCTGTTTGCTGATTGGGAGGCGCTCAAGGTGCGTACCCGTCACATTTTGGACAGCGTGAAAGGCAAACCCGGTCACATCTTCAATGTGGGTCACGGCATTTTACCGGAGACGCCGATTGAGAATGTGCGGCGGTTGGTGGATTTTGTGCATGAATACAGCCAGCAATTGAATAGGAATGCAAGCGCATGACAGCAGTGGTATTGGAATCCAACAAGGCCGATTCCCGATCAGCCCTACGGCGGCATGTCGTCATTATCGGTGGGGGGATTTCCGGCCTGAGCGCGGCGTGGTATTTGCAGCAGCAATCCGAGAATCAAGGGCTGGATGTCGGGTATACCGTGCTGGAAGCCTCAGATCGGTGGGGTGGCAAAATCCTAACCGAACACGTAGACGGTTTCAGTGATACCCCTTTTGTAGTTGAGGCAGGCCCGGATTCTTTCTTGACGCAAAAACCGGGGGCGCTACGATTGGCACAAGAGCTAGGCTTGGGTGATCGTCTATTAGGGACGAATGACCAGATGCGAACGGTCTATGTCTTGCATCGTGGCAAACCCGTCAAGCTCCCCGACGGGTTATTGTTAATTGTGCCGACCAAATTTAAACCATTTGTGTTTTCACGGTTGATTTCACCCCTCGGCAAACTGCGGATGGGCATGGATTTATTCATCCCGCCAAAAGGTGATGACCATGATGAAACGCTGGCAGAATTTGTGTGTCGCCGACTTGGTAACGAAGCACTCGACAAAATCGCCGAACCCCTGATGTCTGGTATCTATAATGCGGAAGCTGATAAACAAAGTATACTGGCGACGTTTCCGCGCTTCCGACAATTGGAACAGCAGCACCGCAGTTTGATTCGTGGGATGATTGCTTCCCGCCGTCAACAGTCGCCCCCATCATCCAATACGCCCAAAATCGCCATGTTTATGTCCTTGCAGGGTGGCACACAGGAATTGGTGGATACGCTGGTCAGCCGACTTGAAGGAGATTTGCGACTGGGCACAAAGGTGACCCGAATCCAACGCGATACTGATGGACAATATGAGGTGGTGACACAGCAGGGGGAAATCATTAAAGCCGACGCGATTGTGCTGACATCCCCTGCCTATATCGCGGCGAATTTGTTGCAAGAGATCGCGCCGACGGTTAGCGAAAAACTTTCCACGATTCGTTATGTCAGCACAGGCACGATTTCGCTGGCATTTAAGGCGGAGGCCATCAAACGGCCTTTGCATGGCTTTGGTTTGGTTGTGCCCAAGAGCGAACGCCGCCCCATCAATGCCATCACCATTTCATCCATCAAGTTTGACCATCGTGCGCCAGAGGGTTATGTGCTGCTGAGGGTCTTCTTTGGTGGATCGCGCAGCCCGGAAACGATGTCTTTCAATGATGACCAACTCCTCAGCGTCATACGCCATGAACTTCGCGCTATTTTGGGGATCGAATCCGACCCCCTTTTCCACCGCATTTATCGCTGGCATCAAGCCAATCCGCAGTATGATGTTGACCATCTGAAACTGATTGAAGCGATTGAAGCGGATCTGCCACAAAGAATAGCAGTTACAGGAAGTGCTTTTCGCGGGGTCGGGATGCCCGATTGTATTTCTCAGTCCCAACAAACGGTCAGCAAATTACTAGAAAAAATTCAACAATCCGAGGTCGTGGGATGAAAACCGTCCAATCCGAAAAGTTATTTCAGAAAGCACAACAACTGATACCGGGGGGTGTCAATAGTCCGGTACGTGCCTTTCGCAGTGTGGGTGGCACACCGCGTTTTATCGAGCGTGGCAAGGATGCGTATATCTGGGATGCGGATGGGAATTGCTACATAGATTATGTGCTGTCGTGGGGGCCGCTGATTTTGGGCCATGCCCATGCAAAAGTAGTCGAAGCGATTGCCGAAACCGCCGCCAATGGGACAAGCTATGGTGCGCCAACCCGACTTGAGAATGACTTGGCGGAGTTGGTGATTCAGACCGTCCCTTCCATAGACATGATTCGTTTTGTCAACAGCGGTACGGAAGCCTGCATGAGTGCGCTGCGGTTGGCACGGGCCTATACCGGACGCGATAAAATAATCAAATTTGCGGGATGTTATCATGGTCATGCCGATATGCTGCTGGTGCAGGCGGGTAGTGGGGTCGCCACCCTCGGTTTACCCGATTCCCCCGGCGTACCCCATTCGACAGCCGCCCATACCCTGACTGCTGCTTACAATGATCTTGACCAAGTGCGGATGCTTTTTGAGCAATATCCTGATTCAATCGCGGCGGTTATTGTTGAACCCATCGCCGCCAATATGGGGTTTGTATTGCCACAACCGGGTTTTCTGCAAGGCATCCATGATCTGTGCAAACAAAATGGCGCAATCTTTATTTTAGATGAAGTCATGACGGGTTTTCGAGTCGCGCCCGGCGGCGCACAAGAAGCATGGAATCTTGACCCCGACATCACCTGTTTGGGCAAGGTTATCGGGGGTGGTTTGCCTGTTGGCGCATATGCGGGAAAACGCGACATTATGCAGCATGTCGCCCCGGCAGGCACGATGTATCAAGCAGGTACTTTGTCTGGCAACCCGTTGGCGATGGCGGCGGGAATCGCAACCCTGCGGACACTCTTCGATGGTGGATTATTTGATAATGCAAAAAAGTTGACTACCGCCTTGATAAATGGACTGGTTGAGGCGGCCCAATCGCTTGGTGTGCCATTACAGGCGGGCAGCGTAGGGACGATGTTTGGATTCTACTTCCTAAAAACGCCGGATGCGGTCATCCACGATTATGCCAGCGCCAAACAACATGCCCATACGGAACGCTACGCTAAATTTTTCCATGCCATGCTGGAACGGGGGGTGTATTTAGCGCCAAGCCAATTTGAGGCAGGCTTTTTGAGCAGTGTCCATACGCTGGATGATGTCCAAACCACCATTTCGGCGGCGCATGATAGCCTTACCCATCTTTTATCAATCTGAAAAATCGCAACAATACCTACTATGAACTCTGAACATCGCTTAGATTACCATCGTGCCTTGCCCATTTTTGTCCTTGTGCTATTTGATGTGCTGGGCCTATCTTTGATTTTGCCTCTGCTGCATTTATACGCGGCAACCTACGGGGCATCCCCAATCGAAATAGGCTTAGTGGTGGCGTCGTTTCCACTGGCCCAACTGATTGGCTTACCGCTTATGGGGACACTCTCGGATCGCTTTGGTCGTAAACCCCTCCTACTGATTAGCCAGATTACCACCTGTGTGGGTTTTATCATGCTGGGTTCCGCCAATTCGCTGCTTCTGATTATCGTGTCACGGGTCTTTGATGGTCTGTTTGGTGCCAACATCTCAACGGCACAGGCGGCTTTGAGTGACATTACGGATGACAAGACCCGCGCTCAGGGGTTGGGGTTGATTGGAGCGGCCTTTGGTCTAGGGTTTATTCTTGGCCCCCTGATCTCCATCTTCACGCTTGCGTTGACCGATAATATCCAGATGCCAGCGTTTGTAGCCGCTGCCTGCTCGTTTCTATCTATTTTGCTGACATTTTTTGTCTTTAAAGAAACACTCCCATCCGATCAGCGCCATAAACACAAAGACGCCAAGTCTTCGACGGCCCTGACCCTCGTGCGAAACCGTAACATTAGTGTTTTGTTGATCTTCGTTTTTGTTCAACAACTGGTCTTTTTTGGCTTTGAGAGCCTACTTGGGTTGTTCACCTTGAACCGTCTCGGTCTGCTTGGGCAAGGGAATGCACTCGTTTTTGTGGTGGTGGGTATCACATTGGTGATGGTGCAAGGACGGTTTATTGGCCCATGGACACGCAGGTATGGCGAAGTCAAAATGGTCAATTTGGCGTTGGGCTTGCTCACAGCAGGGTTGGTATTGATAGCACTTACGCCCAATCAACCCCATCCCTTTTACAAACGCGAGGCGGTTGAGGAAAAATTGTTGTCCGAGTCTGAATCGGATGTCAGTTCCATTACCGATACCACCGCGATTGAGCTACCCGACGATTCGTACCGGGGCATTTGGGGGGTAAGCTGGTTGCTGGTCATCATTATCCCAATTTCAATCGGGGCAGGGCTGATTCGTCCGGGATTAAACAGCCTCATCACAAAACGGGTGCATCAACGGGAGTATGGGAGCGTGCTTGGCCTAAGTGCGTCATCAATGAGCGCGGCGAATGCGATTGCCCCGTTGATCGGCGGCTTTCTTTTCGAGAACTATGGCATTAATGCACCATTTCTAATTGGCAGCCTCGTGATTGGTGGTCTCTTAGTTCTCAGCTTTTTGTTCATCAAACCCGTTGCCTTGCCTAACCCAGTTCAGGCCACAACGGAGGAACATATATAGATAGTACCTCTTTGCCTTAGGAGGGAGAATCAAGAAACCAGCACCCCAAAGAGACGGCTGGTTTTTTGATTGAGGTAATACTTAGGTGGCTTGCGAGAGCACGGCAAAAACGGTTGGTAGAAGTTGTTTCTTGCGCGACATCACCCCCGGTGCGTCAAGGGTATCATCATCAAGGCGGGTATAGGGCAGCATGGAAATGACGCGATGCTGACCAACGGCCACCAAACGGCTGTTGCCCCGTACTACGTCCGTTACCATCAATAGAGCCAGTGATAAATTTTGGCTTTCAGTCAACTGCTGTAAGGTCTCGCGCAGTTCACTCAAGCGGTCAGTCAATTCAGATAGATTGGCGACCTCTACTTGAGCAATCCCAACTTTGAGACCGTTCGTTTCATAGAATTTGATGTCGGTGTTCACAATTTCCTCGGCGGGCCGGGTTTCCAAACCTGCTCCGGCGGAGAGCAACTGCTGGCCCAATTCGGTAATGGCCTGCATCACCTGTCTTTCATGAGCATCGGCGGGTGCAAGCTCGGCCATAACCGCCAATCTGATACCTGCGCTGCGATCACGGGCCGTTACTGTCGGTGAACGAAAGGTTAATGTATCTGAGAGGATGCCACACAAGAGCAGCCCCGCCATCCCTTTTGGAAAAGCGACTCCCTGCTCCATCCCACGTTCGGCTACCAATGTTGAGCAGCTACCAACGGGTTCGATGCGGAAATGAATTGGCACGGAGGTAGGAACGGTATTTAGGCGGTGATGATCCAAGACTTCGATGACTTCGGCCTCATCTAAACCGGGTACGGCTTGACCCAGTTCATTGTGGTCAACCATGACAATGCGTCGGCGGGGAGGAGACAATAGATGCGATTTGCGGCACAACCCGATATAGCGCCCGTCGCTGTCTACTACCAAAAATTCATCGGGGTCGGAGCGCAAGACTTGATTGATGACATCTCGAATAAATTCTTCACCATGCAGGATGATGCCGCTGGTATCCACTGCTGCCTGTGCTGGACGGTCAAACTCTTTGGCAAGGGCCAGCACCGAGGTAGAACTGAGGGCATCGGCCATCGTCGCAAATAGGCCCGCACCTGAAATTAGACCAATCGGTTTATGATCGGTATCCAGCAGGGGGGCGGACCGGCGGGTGTTGGCAATGCTCTGACAGGCGTCCAACAGCGTCTGGTGGGGCTGCAAAAAGGGTAAAAATTCAACCAGATCACTGACCCGTACCCGCACATCGGTGACGAGAGTTGGGGGGGTAATGTTGAAATGTTCAAGCGCGAAGGCTGTCTGGGCATTCACCTGCCCAACTCGCCCTGCGATGTGTTTATCTGAAGTGGTGTGTTCCAATAACCAAGCGTAACTGATGGCCGCTGCAATCGAATCCATGTCTGGATTACGGTGTCCAATGACCAGAATTGAATCCACGTTAATCGTCATTACTGTTCCTTTAAAAGAATCACGTTGAGATACCAGAGGTATGATGACTCTGTGTGAGGTTGATATGCTCAATAATAGTGGGGTTTTGGTGAGCAGGCAACACTGTATCAGGTGTAATAATGCTAAATCTATATTGCTATTGAAACAGGTAATCGCTAGACTTCATTTGAATGCGGGAGGCCGATTGTCGGCTTTCGCTCGGTGGCTCATGGTCAGTATCACGTAGGTCAACACCAAAGCCTCTCAATTACAATTGGGGGGCTTTATGATTGTTCAGTGGGGAGAAACACAATGCGGATTGCGATAGTCGCGGATATTCACAGCAATGCACCAGCGTTTGAGGCTGTCTTAGCCGATATTGACCGTCAGGGCGTAGATGAGGTGGTCGTGGTTGGCGATTTTCTCAATGGAGGGCCGTTTCCGCGTGAAGTGCTGGATATGCTCTATGATCGCAAACCGCGTGCTTTGTTGGGCAATCACGAACGCTATATCCAGATTCTTTCCAATCCTGATCAGGATAAATCCGCCCATCCCCGTTCACGCTGGGGAGTGGCCTATTGGACATTGGATTACATGCGGGAAACCGACCTCGCCTATCTGGACAGCCTCCCGATTACGATTGAACAAGACAAACTGCTGTTTGTGCATGGCTCACCCAAAGATTTGCGCGGTGGAATCCTGCCTGATACCTCCGAGGATTTTTTGCAAGAGCATTTCGGTGAAGTCCAGCATCCGTATGTGATTACGGCGCATACCCATCACCCCTTTGTTCGCCAGTGGGGGGATTTGACGTTTATCAATCCCGGTTCGGTTGGAATGCCGCTCGATTGCAACCCTGATGCCAGCTATGCTATTTTGACACGCTCCAATGGTCATGTGGAAGTGGAGCATCGCCGCATCACCTATAATCAGCAGTTGGTGGAACAGGCGGCCTACGCGCGAGGTTTAATGGACATGGGGCCAATCGCGGTCTTGATGGTGCATGAATCCGTGACAGGCCGTCCGGTTGTGGTTGAATATTTGCAGCGACTCGAAGCGGCGATGAATGAATTGGGGCTATCCGAAGATGAGGCAATGGCTCAAATCCCGCTGCTCGATTAGGGCATAGTCGGCCAATAGCACAAAATCGAGGCTAACAGCGCGGCTCGCTGTGGCAGACTGGGGATATAAACATGCTCATCATCGCTGTGTGCCCCGCCACCAGACGGCCCTAAACCATCAATCGTAGGGATGCCCAAAGCCGCCGTAAAATTCCCATCACTGCCCCCACCTTTGGCAATCTCTTTTAATGGAAACGGCGTAATTTTTTGTAGGGTAGCAAAGGTCTCTTCCAAGATGGGCGTATGCTCCATTGGAGGGCGAATAAAGCCGCCTGTCGTAAAGAGCAGCGCATCTGGCAGGGTGGGGTTCTGACTTAATTCTGTCAAGGCTTTTGTCACCCGATCAGCTTCGGTCTTAAAACGGGCACGGGCATTGATGGTGATGTCACATTCACCGGGGATAACATTGTGGGTCGTGCCGCCGCGAATCACGGTTGGGTTGACGGTGGTGCCTAATTGCGCATCGCTCAGGGCTGTAATCCGACCAATTTGCGAGGCCATTTCGACAATTGCGTTGACCCCTTCTTCGGGATTGCTGCCCGAATGAGACTCTCGCCCCAACGCCACCATTTGAAAAATGCCGACGCCTTTGCGCTCCGTGACAATGGTTTCCGGGTCGGTGGCGGGTTCCATGATTAACGCAAGGCCCGACTCACGCGCCAACCGTTCAATCACTTCACGAGACTGCGGACTGCCAATTTCTTCATCGGAAGTGAATAACACCGTAATGGGGCGGTTGGGCAGTTCTTTTTTGTAGAACAAATCTTGTATGACGGTTTGTACAACGGTGATGCCACCCTTCATATCGGACGCCCCAACGCCATACAAAATATCATCTTCGGTGCGGGTGGGGCGCTTTTCGACACTGCCCACCGGATGAACGGTGTCCATGTGGCAGCAAATGAGGATGGGTTTGCCGGGGTGGTGTTGATTCCAGCGGCACTCAACAAAATTACCCACCGATTTTTGTTCGTGAACGATGACATCGCTGGCATCTAGCCCTTTGGCCCATATCGCCAGCCAATCAGCCAGTTCATCAATGGCGGCTTTTTCAGACGTGGGGGTCTCACTTTCGATGAGGCCGCTCAGCGTCCAGATCATCGCGCCTTTTTGTTCTTCGTATCGAGTAAGGAAGTCAGATTTAGCTTCTATTTCCATCAATATGCGTTCCTGTTGCGGAACAATACGGTTTGCGCGGCAGTGCGTAAGATAATTTTGATGTCGAACCAGATTGACCAATTTTCGACATAATATAGGTCATATTTGAGGCGTTCTTCAATGGAGGTATCCCCGCGTAGGCCGTTGACCTGTGCCCAGCCCGTCATGCCTGCTTTTTCGCGGTGGCGTTCCATATAGCGTGGGATGGTGTGGCGAAATTCTTGGACAAATTGCAATTGTTCGGGACGTGGGCCGACCAAACTCATTTGCCCATAGATCACATTAATTAGATTGGGCATCTCGTCCCAATTGGTTTTACGCATAAAAGACCCAATGCGGGTCTTGCGGGGATCGTCTTTGGTCGTCCACTGACCATATTTTTCGGCGTCAATTCGCATAGTACGGAATTTGATCATCTGGAAGGGCCTGCCATCCAATCCGACCCGTTCTTGGGTAAAAAACACCGGGCCGCGATCTGACAGATAGATTAAGACGGCGGTGATAAGAAAGAGTGGGCTTAAAAAGACCAAACCCAGAAACGCACCTACAATGTCCACGACTCGTTTCAGGCTAAGTTTCCAACCGCGCAGGGCAATATCACGCACCCCTAACAGAGGCATCCCACCCAAATCATCAACCGTGAGGCCGCTCGTAATGAACGAGAAGTTGTCGGGGAAGATTTTAATATCCACTGTCCCGCGCTGGCTGAGGCTAATAATCTCCATCAATTCATGGCGGGTGGCATCCGGTAGGGCAATAATCACCTCATCTATTTGGAAGGTATCAATCAAATTCGGTAGCTCATTGACCTCGCCAAGCAGCGGGATGTGCAGGCCCGATAGTTTTTCCTCGTCCAATTCTGCAAGGCTGCGATCTACTGCGCCGACTACCTCAAAACCAAACTGAGGTGAGCGTTGAATTTGCCCAATAATGCTTTGGGCAATTTGATTGACCCCAACCACCAACACACGGTCTCGCCCGATCCCTACTTTACGCAGCCGTACCACGACTTGGCGATGAAGTTCTCGGCCTGTGATAACTGTGACAATACTAAACAGCCACGCATAGACCAAAACGCCGCGTGGATAATCTAAATCGAGGCCGCTGTTTTTAAGGGCCAATGTTTCAACTGCGATAGCAAGAAAGGTGCCAATCGAGACATTTTGGGCAATGGTATAGCCCACGTCAATGCGGCTGATGGCCCGTTTCATGTGGTACATGCGGGTGAAATAGAAAAACGTCATGATGGTCACGGTGTGGATCATCAAAATGGGGAAATAGCGTTCGAATGGCGGTGGGTCACTGACAGGCAAACTGGGTAGGGGGAGATTGTTGCGTGCGGAATAACCCATGCCAAATGCCAATACCAGCATGGCGATGTCAACGGCGATCAAAGAAAGTTGGAGGAACGCTTTAAACCGATGGCTACGAGCGACCCGTGCTTTCAATTTGTCGCGGTAGGGTGGGGTTTGTGCAATCGTGCTGACCAGTGTATCGGCCCGCCCTTGATCGTCAGTCCGGTCATCACCAGTAGGTGCAGCCACAGCGGGGTCGTTTGGCGATAGTGTTCTTGATAGAACTTCACCATCGCTTCGGTGAAGGCTATTTTCGCCCGTTTGCTCTTGCGGCTGGACGCCCGTTTGACGTGCAGCACCGTTACCGCCGGATTGTACATGATCTTCCACCCGGCCTGTTTGATGCGAAACGCCCAATCTAAATCCTCTCCATACATCCAATAGGTTTCATCGAGCAGCCCAACTTGTGCGATGGTTTCACGGCGCACCATCATAAATGCGCCAACCACCGAATCCACCTCGGTTTCCACATCGGGGCTGAGATAGGTCATATTATAGCGGCCAAAACGTTTGCTGTGAGGGAACAATTTTGAAAGGCCCATCATGCGATAAAAACTGACTTCGGGGGTGGGGAAGCTGCGACGGCACGCAAGGTCAAGTTTATTCTCTGGCAGCCACAGTTTACAGCCTGCTGCGCCGACGTTTTGATGTTCGGGCCGATCCATATACTGCACCATTTCCGCAAAGGCTGTTGGGGGAACTTCGGTGTCAGAATTCAGCAACAAGCCATAGCGCGGGGCAGTGGGGTTGTTTTTGCCTTTATCCAACCCTAACCACCGTAGCCCTTTGTTATTCGCCATGCTAAAGCCATCATTGTTTGCACTGGTAATGAGTGTGGCGTTGGGGAATTCTTGGCGTACCATATCGGGACTGCCGTCGGTGCTGGCGTTATCCACAACCACGACTTGATAGGTCAACCCTTCACTAGCAAAGACCGTTTGAAGGCATTTTTGCAGCAGATCACGGGTATTCCAATTGACAATCACGACACCGAGGTCGGTCATAAAAACAACCTTTGTGAAGTCAGGTAGGGTATTGATGATACTATACCAAATACATTCTGACGAAAAACTGACAGAATACCAACGCCGTCTATCCTATTCAAACACGACGGTCAGCCAACCTTCACAATAGCTGAATTCATACGCGGTTGATTATGTAGGGACGGCGCATGGCAGCATAATTTGAAAGGTCGTTCCAGTCCCCATTTCGCTGTTGACCTCAATTTCACCCTGATGCAGTTCGATCACTCGTTTGACGATAGACAGGCCCAATCCTGTACCCGTGTGGACAATATCGCGTGCAATTTCCCCACGATAGTAGCGGTCAAAAATATGGGTCAAATCTTGCCGACTGATGCCGATACCCGTGTCTGAAATTTTGAAGTGAACGGTATCGGTGTCTGCATAGCTTTTCATTTCAACCGTGCCATTGTCGGGCGTGTAGTTCACCGCATTTTCGATAAGATTAACGATGGCCCGATACAGTTCATGCTCTGCGCCACGCACAAGCGGCAGTTGCGGGTCAAGTTTCGTTTCTAGGTGGATGTGCTTGCCTTCGGCGCTGGGCCATATGGCTTGGATAGCACGTTCAACCAGACTATTGAGGTTGACCTCAGCCGTTTCTAGCGTCAGACTATATTCAAGGCGCGAAATCAGTAGGAGGTCTTGAATGAGGCGGTCAAGATGGTCAATTTGGGACTGCATAACGCCCATGCGCTGCTTGTTTTTGGTGACATCCGTACTGTGGTCAATCAAATAAAGCGAATTGCGCAGCACCGCCAAAGGTGTCTTGAGATCATGCGAGATATTGGCGACAAAGGTACTCATCATTTGCAGCTTTTCACGTTCGAGCGCCATTTCCCCACGTGCGATTTCGGCGCGTCGGCGGGTAATGAGATGCCCCAATGTTGTCCCATAGAGGGTCAGCAATTCTAGGATATGGGGGGTGTAAGCATCCCGCCGGATGAGGTTATCGCAGGCAATCCATCCGATGCTTCGGTCCCCATCCCAAAGGATAGCGATAGCGTTCCAGCCTGTGCCGACGGGGACACCCGCCTCAAATAAGGTGATATCCGGCCAGATTTCCGCATATTTGCGATTTGCCAACATCTCAGAAACGCCTGCATGTTGGGCAATGGGCAGCCGATAATTACGCAAATCAGAGATTTCCCCCTGCGGATCTGTCCCAAAAGTTCCAACGATCCCATTTGTTGCTTCATCCATCAAAAAGAGGCCCATTCGATCAAAGCCGAGTTGAGAGCGTCCCAATATGATGGCCTGCCGATACAAGTCCGTCAGATCATCCAGCAAGGAAAGCCGCATGGTTACTTCATGCAACTGTCGCAGATTTTCTCCAAACCGTCGAGAATTTTCCTCATTGATCCGGAGGGCCTGTTCTGTGCGGAGTCTGGCAATGAGATGGCCCAACATCGCGCCATACAGATTCAACACTTCTAACAATAAGGGGGTTAGGGGAGCGCCACCCAGCAGGTTATCGGCTGCAAAGATGCCGAAAATTTGATCCCCATGCCACATGGCGGTTAAGGTATTCCACCCGACTCCCACTTGTTCACCGAAATCATAGAGTGGAGCATTTAAGCGATAGGCGACCCGTTCGGTGGTGTTAAAAAGCTCAGTGAAAAACGGGTCATCCGCAATTTTGCCCCGCGATGCCCGTGCGTCATGGACAACTCCATCTTTATTGGTTCCATAGACGCCTTGATACTCTTGCCCGTCGTCCGAGACAAGGAAAACACCGAGACGATCTATACCCAAATCACGGCGTCCACGTACAATGGCTTGATACAAGAGTTCGTCGAAATCTTGGATGCGGCCTAGTTCGATAGATAAAAAATAGAGTGTTTTAAGCATACTGGGGATCGAATCTGGGCTGGAGAGGGAAGAATGAAGTGGCGAGGCTGACATAAATAGATACCTTTTAATCTTCAAAAATGACCCGCAACACCCCTAATTTATTAAAGTATAGCGATTTTGTTCCGGCCAGACAACGCATATATTAAATAACCCTAATAACCCATTCGTGGTATTATAATGCAAGAGCTAGTCAAATTCATACGCCTAGAAAGAAAGCCTGATACTGGACGGAAAAACATGTTCACAAATTTGAGAATGTATTTTTCTAAAGAAGGGCGACATAGGTGGCAGCTACGCAAATCTGGACGAACGTTGGATGATTCCCACCCTAAGACGGCTTATTGGCAAGAAATCACTGGCGAGAGGGAATCCCAATATCGGGAGGTAATCCAGAATTTACTGATAAGAAAATACAATTTCTCTCATCACGAGCATGTATTATCCCAACAGGAAGCGTTACGCTTTCTTGATGAACTTGCTGAGATAGGGATTGGCCTGCTTGGAGCCAGTGGATGGAGTTATTTTAAACTGACACCCACAAGCTGCGAAGACATCCGTAAACATGCTGGTGAAAGTTATTCTCCTTATGTTAGGCCACCCTATACCGTATTCTCGCCTGAGGGTTGGTGTATGAAACTTGGGGAAGATTATGAATTTGATTTTTCCGTGCCTGCCTATTCTGGGATCGAAGGAGCGGATGAGGCCAAAGCGAGCATTGAAGCAGTGAGAGCCTATATTCAACGACTCCCTGAAAAAGTGGAGTATGTCTCTTTTACTTTCGATTTTCCCGTAACTTGGGATGATATGTTTCCACCCAGATAATCCATGCTCCATGAAAGAGGGTTTTGCATGTATAAACGACTTCATGATTTCATTACGTTGTTATTCCCCACAAAATCTGCCCCTGCGGAAACGGATTGGTTTGCTTGGTCGCAAGAACGTGACCGCGAAATGGATGAGCGATTAAAAGACTGCCCTTATTGGCAGAAGATTCGCGGCGAAAAGGAAAACGAATATATAGACCGTTTACGTGCTTTGTACGCCACACATGAATATTGGGAAAAAGGTGGAGCGCTATTATTCAAGCGAAAAGACGCCCTTCGGTTTGTGGACGACCTTGCCGAAAAGGGCTTTGTGGTTTCAGAGGTGACTTGTTGGTATACCGTTGAAAATATGCCCGGAGCTGGTGAAGACCTAGAGTACAATTTTGGATTTGGCGAAGAAATCCTCTTTCGAGAGCATCCGGTTAAAGAAAGCGCCCCCGAAGTCAAAAAATTCATCTTGGAGCTACCCGAACGTATCACCTATGTATCGTTTTATTTGTTCATTCCGATGGTATGGAAATGGGAGCTATTTCCAGAAAAATGGCAGGCACGGGAACAAAATCAGGCTGAAAAATAAGACCCGACTTCGATTTTCACGAGGTCGGGTCGGCTGTCACTAGTGGTTATTGACCCGTTCCAGCAAATGGACGACGGCGGTGCTGCCAAGTCCGCCTAGATTCAACGCCATACCGAGATGTGGATTGGCAACTTGGTTATCGCCTGCTTGTCCACGCAGTTGCAGGGCGACCTCTGCTACTTGATAGACCCCTGTTGCGCCAAGCGGATTGCCCCGCGCTTTGAGACCCCCAAACGTGCTAATTGGCAGTGGCCCATTCAGCCCAATTTTGTTATCAGCGGCGAGTGTCCACCCGCGTCCGGTTTCAGCAAAACCAGCGGCTTCAAGTTGCAGGGCGCTCAGGACGGTAAAGGCGTCATGCAATTCCAAAATCTGGACATCCTGTGGTCGGCGACCTGCCTGATTAAAGGCACGTCCAGCAGCGATATTGACTGCGCTGAGATAGAGCAGATCAGGTCGTTGGGCGATGGCGAGGGTATCCGTTGCGGCGGCACTGGCGATAATTTGGATAGGGTCAGGGACACGATCTAGCGCGTGGTCGGTGGATGTGATGACGAGGGCGGCAGCGCCATCGGCTTCCGGTGCGCCATCGAAAAGATTGACCGGATCAGCCACGATAGGCGCTCCGGCGAAACGACCCGCTTTAATCAAATTACGGAACATCGCCCCCGGATTTTTTGCGCCATTAGCATGAGCGTTGATGCTAAAGCCCTCAAAGTTTTTGAGTTCAAGGCCGTGTTCGTGCATATAACGCCGCATCAACAGGGCCGCCATCGCAATCGGGGTTGCGCCATGTGCTGCTTCAAAATCGGCATCGGTGGTGACGGCAAGGGCCGCATTCCGCGCAGTACCCACCACATCGGTGACTTTTTCAATCCCTAGCACAATGACAGTTCGGGCGGCACCGCTGGCGACCATCAATGCGCCTTGACGCACTGCCAACCCGCCGGACGCATCCGCTCCTTCGACGGTAAAGGCCTCGACCCCGCGCAGGCCAACATAATCCGCCACCAACGGGCCGAGATGTCCTTGATGACTGAATGAGCCAGACAGGGCATTGCCGATGACCAGCGCATCTACATCATTTGGACTAATTCCGGCGTCTTGCATAGCATTTTGGACGGCTTCGAGTGCTAGATCACGCAGGCTGAGTTCCCAATGTTCCCCAACCGCCGTGCGCCCGACGCCGATAATAGACACATTTTGCATAGTTTTCGCTCTCCCAAGTTCAAAACCTAGCCGCAAGTCTAGCGGAGGGGTGGGGGAAAATCTATGCTAGGCGCGATGGCCCGATACATTTTGAGAGCAATTGAGAGTATCCTGAGAGCGAAAATTAGCCGCGTGGGTGGGCTGCGAAAAATTCCCACATGACCTCACTGGCATTAATCTCTTGGGAGGGTTCATCTCCCTGACGAGAGCCGCGTTTGCCACCGGGCCACGCATGACCCCCACCTTCAATCGTGACAAGTGTTACTTCTGCACCTGTGGCGCAATCGGTATAGGTATCCGTGACAATGCTGCCGGATTCGGTTGAGGTGGGTTCGGCGGTGCAGCCATTATGCGCTGTCCAAAAATCTACAGCGGCGGAGACGGGTTGGTCAACACGTTTCCCATCTATGCTTTTGAGGCTCTCGCCCCCGTTGTATAACACATGCTCATCGGCGGTGCCATGAAAAATAATCACTGAAACGGGGTGGGCGGGTTCGCAATCCGCCAAATTAAACGCTCCGGCAACCGGGGCGATAGCGGCGATTACGTCCGAAAGTTCGCAGGCCAGTCGGTAGCTCATCATGCCGCCGTTGGACATGCCGGTTACATAAATGCGATTGGGGTCAATAGTGTAGTCCTGTTGAATCTGTTCGATCAATTCGCGGATAAATTGCACATCATCCACATTTTCGTCGTGGGCATAACCGCAACAATTATCCGCCGCATTCCATGTCAGCAAGCGATAACGCAGGCGGCCCGTCCCGTTCGGATAGACCACGATGAAGCCCTCCCGATCCGCGACGGCATTCATCTCCGACATCTCTTGGGCGTTTTCGGCATGACCGCCACCGCCATGCAGCACCAGGACCAGCGGCATCGGCGTGGAGGCCTCATAGCTGTCGGGGGTATAGACAATATACGTGCGGTCACGCCCATCCACCTGAATGGTTTCCAAGCCTTGTCCCAAAATCGTGCGCACGCCCACCGCTCCCAATACACAAACCACACAGCCAACAATCGGCGCAATTAGGGCAAATTTTAGACAGTTTCGACGGTGCATTTAGATGTAGTCCTGTTTATCGGGGCGGGATGAGCCGCAGTTCGGGCAAGCCGCCCCTTCAATATCACGGGTGCCACAGGCATCACAATCCCAAATCACTTTGGTAGGGGCTTGACCGGGTGCGCCGATATTTTGCACCTTACGGGCGAGGCTTTGTTGGGCCAGCGCACGCACTTCGGGGTCGGGGTCGTTTTCGGCGATATTGCGGAGGGCGAGCAGGGCACGCGGATTTCGCAACCCATCCAGCGTAACAATGGCCTGTTTCCGCACATTGGGGTCGGGGCTAAACCCCATCTCGCGTAGTTGTTGGATAAAAAGTTGACGGTGAGGAGTGGGTTGTGGGCGCATCATCGGGCGACCCATAAATCGGCGGCGCATCGGATAGCTCCAGTTTGCTCACTTGTGACGATATTCAAATTATAGGCTGAGAACGGATTGAGTGTGTTATGCGAGTGTAAAAAATTGGGCTTGGATGAACACCATATATTGAAGGTTCACCTTGCCGAGATAACCATAGGCGCGGGTGCTGCCGAGGGTAACTTTGCCAGCGGGGAAATCTTGTGTGTAGATTTTAAAACGTTTGAGGCCGACCCATTCATCCCATGTATCCAATGTGTCGTCGGTGAGTTCCCAGCCACGTAGCCAATTGGGGAGACTGGACGCCGTACCCGTAAAGGCTACATATAGGGTAGACGGATAGGTCAGTTCAAATTCCAGAAAATCGTCTGTTTCCAGTTGATAGTCGGCTTGGGCGGGGCGGATGGCGGGTAGGCGGCTGAGGAGTAGGGGGATTTTCTTGAAAACCGTGTCTTGGTCAATATAGCAGGGTTCGCCATTATGCAAGAGATACAGTTCATAGGGCTTGCCACTGATGACCCCGACATTGCTGACTACTGTCTCGAGATTGCCATCAGAAGGGTAGCGATGGGCATAGACGGGGTAGGGGCCAAATCCTTCATAAGCGGCGATGCCAAGACCCCCGACAATCGAAATCAGCGGGTGCATCTCGTGGATTTTCGCTTTGCCGAAGTGTCGTTCTAGCATCTGGATAAAGATGGGAACCATTGACGAACCACCCGTCCGCAGCACGACATCAATGTCCTCAGCGGTCATGTTGGCTTTTTGCAATGTCTCGACTAGACCCGTTTCGACTTCGCGGATTTCATGCTTAATCATGCGCTCAAATTGGGGGCGGCTGATAACTTCGCGGATACGGATGGGGTCATGCTGAAATTCGAGGCGGGCCATCATCTCGCTGGAAAGCTGTTTTTTGACGCGCTCAATCTCTTTGAACAGAGCGAAACCGAGTTTATTGCTGACCAGCGTTTCAAGAGCGTCAATAATCTGGGGTTTGGGGCTGTGCTGGCGGAAATCGTAGAGGACATCACGATATTCAGGGCGACTGACTTCCGGCATGGTTTGCCAGTTGAGCAGCATATCCAGAATTTCATAGGGGAAGGGCTGATTACCGATTTTGAGACCTGCCCCGAAATATTTCAGCAGCGATTCCATAATGCGCTTGTCCAGATCATCCCCGCCGACCAAAACGCCGTGTGTAGCGATGATTTCCGGCGCGATGCCTGCCCCGACATCCGCAATGGTAAAGTCGAGTGTGCCACCGCCGAAATCGAACACCAAGACGCGCTGACGGTCTTCGCTGTGGATGTGATAGAGAAAGGTTGCCCCAATTGGCTCCGGCTGAAAACGGATATTTTCGAATCCGGCCCAGCGTGCGGCTTTAAACAAGACTTCTTCGGCGCGGCGATCCACAGCGGGGTCATGCGAAAATCTCACCGGACGGCCTAATACAAGTTCACTACAGGGTTGTTCAAATTGGGTTTCGGCGCTGATTCGGAGCGATTTCAGCAAAATAGCGATCAGTTCATCGAGGGTAAAAAAGCGGTCAAAAATCTGGGTGCCTTGATAGGTGGGGTTGCGGAGGGCGGTCTTGACGGATTGGAGCAGGCGTCCAATGGCGGCATCATCATAAAAGGCGTAGGCGTCTTGCATGAACACGATTGGCCCACTCCCCGGCCCAGCAACTGTGACCTCAAATGCGCCGATAAGTTTTCTACGCCATTTGACCGAACGGCCTGTTTCATGTTTGGCATATTCGCGCATGGCTTCTAGGCCAAGATAGGTATCGTAATCACGGGTGAGGTAGATCAGGGAAGGGAGAATATCAGTATTTTCGCTGGTGGGGTCAATTTCTACCCCATAGAGATTGGCGCCGTCGTACAGAGCCACCGCTGAATTGGTCGTGCCGAAGTCAATCCCCAGACGCATCGAACTTCCTCCATAGGTTGTTAAATTTTGAGCGCAAGGCGTTCCATTTTAGAGGAGTCCGACCAATATCTCAAGACCCATCCTGACACATTTTTAGGTATTCCTGTTTCGAGATGGTGGTTGATGGTATTTTCGAAAGGAGAGGATTGTTTGATATTAGGAGGTTAGATAAGTAGAATCGAGAGGTTGAATGAGTTTTTAGAGTGAAACTTTACCCTAATCTAGCTGGAGCAAGTGGGTGCATTCTTCAAAATCGGCAAAACCATGTAAATTCATCCTCCAACGGATTTTCAAGATAATTTTGCGTCGCCAAGGTAATCTAACAGTGGACAAACAGAAGAAAATGATTCCTTACGGTGGATGGTGGCTAGATGAAGCTACCTAC
Source organism: Chloroflexota bacterium (assembly GCA_024434115.1). Taxonomy (GTDB): domain Bacteria; phylum Chloroflexota; class Anaerolineae; order Aggregatilineales; family J027; genus CFX10. The sequence goes on along the minus strand of QMIT01000012.1, from coordinate 12,193 downwards.
CAGCACGTTATGTCAGAAAAACATCCATTTATTGAATATGAGCGGTTTGCTCAATTCGATGCCCACCAAATAAGAGATGAAAAAGGTGCTTTTGCTGTTTGGCATCCAAGTAAACTAAAACTATTCTATTTTACACAACAAACATCCGATGCCGTAGATTGTAAGGTTCTGAATATTAGCGGATCCGGCATGATTATCGAGATGGAATACTTGGTTCCCATTTCGCTGTCATCACGTCAAATTCAGGATGTCGTTCATCACGAGACTCAATCGCTTATTCTATTTATTTTTGATAAACACATACTGATATGGAATTATGAAAAACAAGAGATTCCCTATGAGTATGGTCTAGAAGATAATGCCGAGTTTACTAGGGGTGGGTTCTTTCCCGATGATGAAAAAGTCTGGTATCTGATTAGTACCAATAATAGAGGAATCGATTGGGGAATATGGAATTACCGCATTGGTACAAATGAAGTCAATGTTTTGGAAGATGAGTTTTACGGGCGAAATGTGGTGTTGCATCCCAGTGGGAAATTGTTTAATGCAGTCTGGACTGAATACCAATGTGGTTATTATGTTTATCAATCCATGCCGATAGAGAAGCAACTTTTTTTCTACTCGAAACCCACACCCCGCCGATCTGAGTATATGGCGTATAGCCCGGCTTTCTCTGTTGATGGACGGGTGATTGCCTTTTTTACCAATCCAGATTTGATGTTGCATAAAAACCATACTATGATTTGCATGTATGAGTTTGAGTCGGGAAACCTGATAGCGGGGTTTTACACGGGCACTAATCGAGGGGAGAGGTATCTTCAGTTTGTTGACAACGGAAGAACACTTGCCTTTTATGTCAAAGATGCGCCATATCTGCATATTTTCAATGTTAAGACGGGCAAGAAAATTACAACGGCAATCGCTCCGTCCAAAATTCGACATTTTACAGGTCATGAATTGTTTGGCTTTTATGCTGTGACTCATGAAGAAGGGCTAACCGTTTTTTTCGACTCGGAGAATCTTGGAGTGAGTATTTCAGATTCGAACCAAGAAATCGCCAATCGCATAGCCACTGGCTTTATCGAGAGTTATCGGGACTGCCTCGTAAGTCAACCCTCTAGGTAAATAAGATTAGGTGATTTGCTGACTACAACCTTTCTCTGCTAGTCCCACCCCTATAACTGCGGTACAATGCCCGACTTGTTTTCGACATGATGCAGTTGAGGCATTGGCATGACCCAGACACCTGAACCTGTAGAAAATCCCATTATCCCGTCCCCCGACGCAGATGCGGATGACCCCACCCGCCACGCCGCCCCTTTAAGCGCGAAACGGCTGATACGCTCTACGCTGGTCGTCATGATTGGTTTTTTGGCGACGAAACTGGTCAGCTTGGGGCAGGTGGTGATTCTAACGGATCGCTTTGGTGTGAGTTCTGATCAAGATACCTATGTTGCGGCGAGCCTGATTCCCGACAATATCATTCGTTTGATCGGGGTGGGGGCGGTATCGGTAGCGTTTATCCCTCTGTTTAGCGGCCTGCTCAATCGGCGGGATGGCGCGGGGGCATGGCGGCTGGCGAGTCAGGTGTTTAATACCATGCTGATTATCAGTTTGGTGTTGGGTGTGATGGTGTTGGTGATGGCCCCGCTGCTGGTGCGCGAAATCTTGGCCCCCGGTTTCAGCAATGGGGAGGTCAAGCAGACGGTTGAGTTGATGCGGATTTTACTGATTACGGTCATGATTTTCCCCCTGAGTAGCTTGTTTACGGGGGTGCTGAATGGACACAATCACTTTTTGCTGCCTGTCCTCGCACCGATATTTTATGACCTCGGTCTGCTGTTCGGAGTGATTGTGTTTACCGGGCCATTCGGGATTTATGGCGTGGCATGGGGGACGGTCTTGGGGGCACTGCTGCATTTTTCGATTCAAGTACCGGGGCTGTTCCGATTTAAAGCCAAATGGAGTCCGATCCTCGGCTGGAAAGACCCCCAACTGCGCCATGTGGTGCGGCTCTTGATTCCGCGTATTCTAGCCAGCGGCCTATTTGCGATCAACCTATTTGCCATCAGCAATATCGCGTCACGAATGGGGGAAGGGTCATTGAGTGCTTTTAGTTGGGGCGTGCGGATTATGGACATCCCCGAAGCCCTGATTGGCACAGCGATGGCCTTTGTGATTTTTCCCTCATTGGCGGCTTTGACCGAATTAGGGGATGTGGAACAGCGGCGTAAGATGTTCTCGCAGGCGGTACGTTTCATTTTGGTGGGGTGCATTCCGGCAGGGGCAGGCATGATTTTAATTGGACGGCCTGCGGTGCAAATTTTGTTCACCGACCCCGATGAAGCGCGTTTGGTGTATGCGGTGGTGCAGGTCATGGGGATTGCGCTGGTGTTCCAAGCGGTGCATGAGGTCGTGACACGGGCATTTTACGCCATGAAAGATACCATGACTCCGCTGATTGTATCGGCGATAGCGACGGTAGCGACAGTGGTGGTGGTCGTGGTCGGCTATCTGATTTATGACAATGTGGAGGGCATCAGTTTATATGGGCCGTTGGGGGTGGGTGGCCCCGCAATTGGTTATCTGGTGTCGTTTATGGTGGAGTTGGGCCTGATGTTCGTGATTTTAAAGCGGCGCTGGCAGGATGTGGACGAATCCCGCATTCAGACCGCCATTTATCGTACCCTTGCGGCGACGGCGTTGATGGCGATTCCGGTGTTCTTGGTAGATTATGCGCTGGCCCATTCGATTTTTGAGGGGACGGGTCGGATAGCGGGTTTGGCACGGGCCGGTGTTGGCGGGGTACTCGGTGGGGTGTTTTTCCTAATCGGGGCGTTGATTTTCAAAGTGGAAGAAATCCGCCAATTACCTGATATGCTGCGGCGGGGACGGGGTAAGGAATCCACCCCTATCACCCCTGAGGTCAGCCCATCGGCGGTATAAAGAGGGTGGGTCACAGACCACACCCCCACAAAAAATGCAAATTTCTAATGGAGCGCATAAAGCATCCCGGTGACGGTAGCAATATATAATGTGCCATCTTCGGAAATGGCCGGCGCGGTTAACAGTCGCCCTTCCGCTTGAAATGACCAGAGTTCCTCACCTGTAGCAGTATCCAACGCATGGAGGTGGCGTGGGCCGTCTATGTTGTCGTGATTGCCGACCCCAAAATAGATGACTCCATCGGTGACAATTGGATCGGCCACTGTCCAATCTTCGGTCTCAAATGACCAAACTTGCTCACCTGTTTCGGCGTCGAGAGCATAGAAGATGTTGGCTTTGTTGCCGATGAAGATTGTGCCATTGTCAATCGCTGGGCCTGACCAATCATCGCCTCGGCCTGCAAAATCCCACAGGAGTGTGCCATCGTCAGCATTGATGGCATAAGCGTGACTATCCGCGTTACCGACATAAATTACGCCTTCATGAAAAGCCGGGGGTGCCCACCAACTGTTTCCAGTGATTTGCCACGTTATTGCCCCACTCACGGCATCGGCGGCATATAAACCTTCTTCAGCGACCCAATAGATTGTTGTTCCGTCTGACAGGGCGGGCCATAGGGGGCGTTTGCCTGTTTCGTAGCGCCAAATTTCCGTCCCTGAATCTTTTTCCACTGCGTAGAAAACGCCATCACCACTGCCGAAATAGACTGTGTTCTCAACAATCAGTGGCGCGGTATAAATCATTGCTCCTGTGCGGAACGACCAGATTTCCTCACCTGTCGTGGCGTCAAGGGCCAGCAATTTACGGTCTTCGCTGCCGATATAAACGACACCATCTGCAACCGCCGCCGCTGAAAAACCGTTGCGGATGGCATCATAGCGCCAGAGGGTTTCCCCAGTGGCCGAGGCGATGGCGTAGAATTCGGATTCGATATTGGAGATATACAGGACGCCGTTGGCATAGAGGGGGGAGGCATGGGCAACCCGTCCGATGCTGCGCTGCCATTGAATCCCGTTGAATTCACGCAGGGCAGGCACGTCATAGACTCCGGTGCGTTGGGCATTGGCGCGATGCAAGATGGGGTCTGGGTCATCAGCTTGTTGACCGAAACTCAGGGATGGGGGGATGAGCAGGAAAACAATCAATAGGCTGAGATAGAAAGGAAGTCTTTTGAAGGTGCGCATCAATGGCCTTTCCACTTTTTGGGTAATATACACCGATCAAAGGATGAGCGTTCGCTTGTGTCATTTTTAGCCCCCAATTTTCAGGCGTAAGGCTTGCTTCTAGCGCTCATTAAACGTACCATTAAATTAGATAATGTTAATAGAGGGGCTAATTTCTGAGAGGCAACCAATATGCGGTATCGGGTGTGGATATTGACATTCTTGGCCCTAGTTTTGGTTGCATGTGGTGGCGGTGGGGATGAAACCGATACCCCGCGCCTAATCACCATCACGCCGGGGCCGCCGAATCCTGCCGTGTTGACCCAACAATATTTCGCCACCGCCACCATTCAAGGGTTCGCACCACCAACGGTTGCCATCGGGGGAACGGTGATCGTGCCGACTTCCAACTTTACCTCAACTGGGACGTGCGTCATTCCGGCGGGGTGGCAGCCGTATGTGGTTTCGACGGGTGATACCCTCTTCGGCCTTGCATTTAATCTCGGCACCACGGTAGATGCGATTCAGCAGGGCAACTGTATCACCAATGCTGATTCGATTTTTGTGGGGCAGGTCATCTATTTGCCCAGTTTGCCGATTGGTGCGACAGCGGTTTTGACCATTCCCCCCACCTTTATTGTGCCGACCCAACCCCTTACGACCATTCGCACCAGTACCCCGACAGCGACCCAAAATCAAGGGGTGGTGACAGGCAATCGTCCAGTATTTCGTCAGCAATTGGTGGCCTCGCCGACCTCGTTACGCTCAGATGGGGTCTCGATTACACTGCAACTCACCGTCGCGCTCGATGCCGGAGTGGTGAGTGATGCCGATCAGGTACGTTATTACGCTGGAACGACGGCGATAGACCCCGCACCGGTACAGGTGGGGATTGATAATGACCCTTTTGATGGGACGCGGGTATCGTATACGTTCAGCGAATTTGATGCGGAATTATTTTTCACTGCCGTCGCTGAAAACGAATTTGGCACGACAACCTCCAATATTTTGCACGTGATTTATGACCCTAATTATGTGACCGGAACAGGCAGTTTGCAGATTACGCCATTTTCCGGCTTTGATGGCCGCACCTATCTATTGACCGCGAACGCCTCAGTGACCATTACGTGGAATGGTGCGCCGACAGATGCCAGCTATATTGATTTCTATTTTGTAGGGACAGATGGCAGTCAATATACGGTGGGGCGTGACCCACTGCCGAGTGATGGGGGCCGCATTAGTTGGTTAGTACCTGCCGGGGCGAATGGGCAAATTTTCGCACGGGCGGGATATAGCAATAGCAATACATTGGATAGTCCGCGTGTGGGAGTCCAAGGGAGGTGAGAACAAAGCATAACCCTATCCCCAACCCTTCCCCGAACACAGGGAAGGGCTTAAAGAAAAGTGAGTGGTTCGTAAAAATCACCACATCAAAACCCCAGTATTTGGTTAAGACAAACAAATTGCTGTGGTAAGACGGCCTTATTTTTCGCCAAAAATATCAGTACAATAAGATTTAAGTGTTCATAAGCGAGGAGACTCGATGTTAAAAAAGCAATTCCTGAAAACCAAATGCAAAGTGACTTTTGTTCTGCCAGAATCGCTTGCGTCGGATACCGTTGAGGTCTATCTGGTTGGTGATTTCAACAACTGGGATGAAAAAGCGACCCCGATGGAACTAAAAGCCAAATCTTATCAAATTACGGTAGATTTGCCCTTGGACCAAGATTTCCAGTTCCGGTATCTGGTTCATGAAGGCGGCAATCCCGGTCAGTGGCACAATGATTGGCACGCGGATCGGTATGTGCCCAATCCTTTCAGTGGGGACAACTCGGTGGTTTCAACCCGTCGGTAGTCTAACTCTACATTGAAGGTGCTGCGCGGTTTTTAGGGCTAACGACATTTTATTTTGTTATCAAACATCGCTCACTGCTTAAGGTAGCGTATACTAAGGGCAGCGGGCGATTTTTGTTATTACAAGGGAGCATTTTTGAAAATGGGCATCCAATTTGGGCGAAGCATTACCGGAGAGTTTAACCAAGCAACTCGGCGGGAATGGCTGGTGACCAATGGAACCGGGAGCTATGCGATGGGTACGATAGCGATGGCTCGTACACGGCGTTATCACGGCTTACTGACGGTGGCGCTTGAACCCCCAACGCATCGGTATATGTTGGTGGCGGCGATGGATGCGTGGGTGGAAATTCATAATCGCCGAGTGCCCCTGATTAGCCATGATTGGATGGCAGGCGTGGTGATCCCCGATGGGTATCGGAACTTAGAGCAATTTTTATTAGAGGGCAATATCCCTGTTTTTCGTTGGGCCATCGGTGGGGTGCGGATTGAGCAACGGATTTGGATGGCACATGGCGAAAACACCACTTATGTAACATGGCATTATACACATGGCAACCAACCCATTCGGCTGATTATTAAGCCACTGGTGACGTATCGCTCCCATCATGATCGCACCAAAGGGGGCAGCAGTTTCACGGTCAGTATTGCGCCATCGGTGTGGGAACAGGGTATTATGCTGGATATATTGCCGAAAGAAGATGCGGGTAGTGCCCCGGCACCAGATTCACTGCCATTTCCATTTCGCATTGTGACCAGTGGTGGAAGTCTAGCTCCCAATAATGAATGGTGGTGGTCGTTTCGGCTGACTTCCGAAGGGGCGCGGGGTCTCAATGAGGAGGAAGCGCTATTTAAGACAGGCACAATTGAGGCGGTGTTGGAAGTGGGGCAACCGCTGGCAATTGCATGTACATTGGAAGAAAAAGCCCCAGCGAAATGGGAATCAGCCCTTAAAAAAGAACAAGAACGTCAAAAAAAATTGCTGCTGAAGGCGAAGGTTGAAAAAGCGCCGGGATGGATACAGCAGTTGGTGTTGGCCGCAGATCAGTTTTTGGTAGAACAGTCCGGGGATGAAGATACCCATCCAGCCATTATCGCGGGTTATCCTTGGTTTACAGTTTGGACACGGGTGGTGATGATGGCGCTACCGGGCTTGACACTGGCAACTGGACGGGCTGAAATTGCTGCTCAAATTTTACGGGCCTATGCCCAACGATTTGATCAAGGGATGCTGCCAAATTATTGGGCTGACGAGCCGGATAAACCACTGGACTACAACACGGTGGATGCAACGCTATGGTATTTTCTTGCGGTGTGGGCCTATCATCAAGCGATACCGGATGACAAGACCCTGATTGAAACGCTCTATCCGGTGCTGCATGAGGCGATAGAGTGGTATTTTAAGGGGACACGTTTCCATATCCATGTAGATGCGTCAGATGGATTGTTATTTGCGGGGGAAGGCTCTTTTACCAAACAGGATCATAAGGGTGAAAAAACGGCAGTGCCAACGACGACCCAGTTGACATGGATGGATGTTAAGATTAGCGGCAAGGCGCTGACGCCGCGTGTGGGCAAGCCTGTTGAGGTAAATGCACTCTGGATTAATGCACTGTTTATTATGCAGCATCTTGCTGAAAAATTAGATAAACGTGACGAGGCAGAACGGTATAAAACCCATGCAAATCGGGCAGTCGAAAGTTTTAATAAGCGATTTTGGTCAGCGATTAAAGGCTGGCTCTATGATGTCATTGATGGGCCGGGGCCGGCGATAGGGGAATTGGTGAATGATGATACCCTACGCCCCAATCAGTTATTGGCACTCAGCCTGCCGTTCCGCGTATTGCGAGACGCTGAAAAGTCCAAGCAGGTGTTGGAGGTGTGTGCGCGGGAACTATTGACCTCGCATGGTTTACGCACCTTAGGACGCGACGAAGATGAATATATTGGGAAATATAGTGGGCCGGATGAAAAACGGGACTTGGCCTATCATCAGGGAACGGTATGGGGTTGGCTGATTGGGCCATTTATCAGCGCCCATTATGCGGTTTATCAAGATGCGGCTGCGGCGTTGAGTTTTCTGCGTCCTTATGAGGATTTGGTACAAGATCATGGGGTTGGGACGCTCTCTGAAGTATTTGACGGTGATGCACCCTATATTCCACATGGTTCAATTGCCCATGCAGCCAGTGTAGCGGAAGTGCTGCGGGTGTGGCATGAATTGGGCCGTCCCACAACGCTTTAAGTGATGGGCCATGCTAAGACTCTATCAAATCTTGCTGACGTGGATGGTTGCGGTGTTTATTTTAAGTGGGGTTGTTTTGATTGAAGTGCGTGCGATTACCCAAAACACCCAGCCATTGCCCGAAACGTATCTTGATCCCGGTGAGTGCCCCCAACCGTGCTGGCAGGGTATCCAACCGGGGACAGGTTTGGAACGCTACTTCTTTTCAGTCCTCGAACGTATCAATTTGCGCTATTCAGGCACGACCCGCTCCAACGGCGAGATATTGACCGAATTCGAACTGACCATGCGTGGTGATATTCGACTGGCAGATGTTTTTGCTGCTATGGGGCAGCCATCTCATGCTGTATTGCAATATGTGGCTGGCACGACGGGTGCAAATCCTACCGAACGTCAACTACTGGTGGGAGGGACACTTTATTTTGGCAATGGTTTGGTACAGGTGGATGTGGTGCGGGAGAATCAAGATTGGCTATTTTCGCCGGATATGGTAGTGCGGCGCATTCGTTATTTTGCACCCAATCCTGAAGGATCAGCCGTCCCAATTGGGACACCTCGCTGGCATGGCTTCGGGCGCGATTATGGTCAACCGGCTCGATAGGCCTTCACGCGGAACATCAACGGGTCATAAGTGAGAATGCCATCTTCATCCGCATGGCGGTAGAGGCGGTTTTCCAATTCGGCAAGACAAGCGCGTTGGGCAGTTGGCGACATAGCGGCGAATTCATAGAGTTGGGATGTCCACGCCGTTTTGTAATCAATAAAATCTTCAACACTGAGGCGCAATTTTAGGGGGGCGAATTCATGGGCGGTGATGTTGACAAAACCAAGCGCGTCTAGGAATTCCTGATAATCCTCCTCGACCTGTAAATCTTCATGCCATACCCGGTCAGCGTCGAGAAAATCACGTAGGGCGATAAGCTCCGGGGGGGCAACATTTTCCTCAACTGTATAGGGGGCAATTACGTCTCCGACTAATTGGTCGAACTTGTGGAGGCCGCCCCATTCTTGAAAAACTAGCCGTCCGCCCGGTTTTAAAACCCGAAATGATTCTTTAAGACTTTTTTGTGGACGGGTAGCGTTAAACCCAAAAGAGGCGATTACTAGGTCAAAGGAACCATCTATGAAGGGTAGGGCGTGTGCATCGGCTTGGACAAAAACAAGATTGCTTGCCGCCGATTGAGCCGATTGGAGCATAGGGATGGAAAAATCAAGGCCAATCACTTGTTGGGCATGGACGGCGGCCAATCGAGCGGCGATGCCTGTGCCTGTGCCAATATCTAGGAGAGTTTCATGGGGTAGAGGATTGGCCCATTCTACCAGACTGGCGGCGTAGGGGCCGAATGCACGGATAATACGCGCCTCATAATGTGGGGCGACAACATCGAACAATTTTCGATAGGAGAAGGAAGTAGAATTAGGGGTGGAAGAGGGCAACATTTATCCCTAAGCTGTTGAACACATGACTTTATTGTACACAGTAGTTGACGGTTTGTTGATCCCCTCAAAAGTTGTGCAGCGAAATCAGATAGATAGACTGGCGGTGTTACAATTTTGTAACAATCGGTTTCTGGATTGTGACATATTTGTGACGGTGACGTAACGTGTCAGATTTATATTAGAATCTGTTTATCGCAAGTTTTGATAGAACTATTAAAAGTCATCATCTCAGTTATCCTGACGCGCATAGCAGGCTATTTATCCTTTGAGGGAGGGATAAGTGGCCTGTTATGTTTTTGGGTGTTGTTGTGATAGAACAGAAGTGCTATATTCTAAGCTAGAGAACGAAGGTAGCTTGTCATCAGTAATCCCTAAAACCCCGAAACTACATGGAGACCTCACATGGCTGAATTAACGCTTGAAGAAATCAAGACTTTTGTACAAGTGGCCCATTTTGATTTGGCAAAAGTGCAAGAACTTTTGGAAGCTGACCCACGTTTATTAAACGTTATCAACCCTGACTTTGATGAAAGCGCATTAGGGGCTGCATCGCATGTGGGTCGGCGTGATATTGCCCAGTATTTGTTGGACAAGGGCGCACCCCTGACTATTTATACGGCGGCGATGATGGGCATGAAAGATCAAGTGCAGAGATTTTTGCAGGATGACTCGGCACAGGCACAGGTTAAAGGAGCGCATGGATTTACCAATTTGTTTCATGCAGCGTTGAGCGGAGATGTCGAAATCGCGCAGATGTTATATGACGCTGGCAGTACGGATGGTTTGGGATCGGCTCTACACGCGGCAATCTGGCAAGGTCATGAGCCGATGTTGAAATGGCTCTTAGAGCATGGGGCGGATGTGCAGACCCAAAATTATCAAGGCAAGACCCCCTTGGATGCGGCAACTGAGCAACAGAATACGGCAATGGTGACTTTGTTGAAAGCACACGGCGCAAATTGATGAATTGGATTGCAAAAGAGGGTGGGTGGGTAAAACGGTAAAAACTCGTCCTCTTGACTTAAACCCCTGATAGACCGTATAATCCCACATAGCTTGGGCACTTAGCTCAGTTGGTCAGAGCGCTCGGCTTACACCCGGGAGGTCGGGGGTTCGAGCCCCTCAGTGCCCACCTCTTTTTATGCCTGTATACCCACTTTTGGGTATGTAATTATTTTGCTATTCAGTTGTTAAGGTGCCTTTTCGGTGTTGGGAGGCAACCCAAAACCGAGAAATACAATTTTGATAACCTACTCCACCCATCTACGCTGGAATCGCTGTGGGGGTGGAGTAGGTTTTTGTTTCAGGGTTCTGTTCATTCGTTTCAGGTCTAACAAGTTGAATTAAATCCCATGGGCCACAGTTAAAGTAATCACAGAAGGCCAATAGTGTTGCCGCGTTGAGGCGTGCCATTGGTTTTCCGCTCATCCACTCAGATACTGTCGCATCTCTAACGCCAGCTTCTTTATCTAAATCAGTTTGGCGAATAATACGGCCTTCTTCACCTCTTTTTTTAGCTAGTAGTTCGCTCAATTTAGATACGAACATAGACAAAACTTCCTTCCCTAATGTGATCTGGTGTAGCGCGACAAGACCGTGCGGAATCACGTCAGTGGGATTTTAGATAAGCTAAATGTGACCAATCGGGTTGAGGCTGCCAGACATTGCGAGTTACCGCCTCTCCAAGCGCTAATTGGTAACATCTGTAAAGGCTAATTGCCAGAGATAGCCAACCAGTCGCAAGGTTTCTTCGGGGGTTAGTAGCGTCCCGAAATTGGGCATATCCGTGCCCATGCCGCCACGCCGAATTTTGGCATACAGCACATCACTCCGCATTCCAAACATATAGGTGAAATCCGCAAAGGCGACAGGCGATTGGGCCGTCTGGTCAGCCGCAGGGCCATTCCCCTCCCCGGTTTGCCCATGACAGGCCGCACAATTTTGATTGAAGTAATTTTCAGCCCATTCAATAGCTTCAGATGGGGCCTCCGCGATCCATAGATAAGCGATGACATGGATTAAGTCACCTATTGGGGTAGCGGGATTCATGTCTTGCAGCAGCATTAGCCCTTCCGTTGGGGTGTGGGCAAGCCGCCATTCTGCATCCTCTAGCTCGGATGGAATCGTTAGAGAAGCCGCCAAGATTTGGCCCTTTTCAACGTAAGGCGGTTGTTCAAATGTCAGCACATCGGGTTGGGGGTGATCGGCCATACCCATATCTAGATTCGCGTCGATATTCACCCCCTCCGCTACCAACCGCTCGATAATAGGGTCTTGATAGGCTATTGGGATGGCATCAGGGTTGGTTGGATCGGTCACATCCACGATACCACGCATTCGCCAATGGTCAGGACTACACCATGTATTACAATAAAAGGTATAGGTGCCCGTTTTTTCAAAGGTCAGGGTGACTTCTTTGACATGACCGGGGTCAACATGGCCCAAGTCTATACCTAACCCCGGCCCAATGGCGATGCCATGGGTCACGTCCTTTGAACTAAAACGTAAGGTGACGGTTTCACCCGCGTTCACTTTGATGGCGCTG